>CALGUM010000109.1 GCA_937902295.1 uncultured Candidatus Saccharibacteria bacterium
CTGGGTGATCTATAACTTCAACTTTTGAATCCGTAGAGGTACGAAATTCAATACCTGCGCGTCGCTGATGATATCCAGATGTCACAAGAATCACTCTGGCATACTGATTATTTACAAATACACTGCTCGAATGCTGTGCATTTTGTAGCGTAGTCTCAGAAAACTCTTCTGTTAAGATTGCCTCGTTTGGCACCCCTGCAGCAAGCGCATACTCGCGCATAGCACTTGCATTACTTGGTCCAGACTTATCGGCCGCAGCACCGGAAAAAAGTAACCGTGGAGCCCATCCTCGATTGTACAATGCAACCGCTTCTGATGTGCGAGCGGCTGTGTCGCCACCACTTACCGCAACAATTACGTCGGCCGGCCGACAATTTGAATCTTCGGCTGCGGCCGATGGAACCGGCTCGCAACGTGCCAAGTCATCAGGAGACAAATAGGCGTCCACCAGCAGCACCATCATCGCGGCAACAGCTATAAGAAATATAAGACGTACGATCACGTGGCTACTCCTGTCCGCTTAATTTCGCCTTTTACCGCAGCGATTAACTGATCTGCCGCGTACTCCACAGATGCTTCTGTCGTATGACGACCAAGCGTGAGACGAATACTGCCATCCGCAACCGTATCTTCCATACCAATTGCCGTGAGCACAGTTGAGCGCGTACCACTGTTGGCGGCGCAGGCACTGCTTGTGGCGACATATACTTGTTTCATCTCAAGCAAAAAAACCAGTCGCTCCGCATCAATATTCGGAAATGATACATGACAAAAATTTGCCAACCGGTGCTTCGGGTGACCAGAAAAGATCGCTCCAGGTAGTGCTTCTTTTAATCGCTGCTCTAGACGACCACGCAGCACAATCATACGATCAAACTCGTGCGAACGCTTTTGGGTAGCTCGGGCTGCAGCAGCAGAAAAGCCAACTACACCGGCAACATTTTCAGTGCCGCTCCTAAGACCACGCTCCTGTCCGCCGCCTACAATTTGTGGCTGCAGTACAACACCTGGCTTAATCCATAGGAGACCCATTTGTTTTGGTCCATAAATTTTAGCGGAATTTAGCGTCAATAAGTCCACCCCGAGCCGCCCCACGTTAATATCGAGTAGTCCGAAACCTTGCGATGCGTCGCAGTGGAAAAGTAGCGGTCTCGCGTTACCTTGCTCACGACGCGTTGCGCGAACTATTTCGAGTTCCTGAGCGATGCTGCGAATTGGCTGAATGCTGCCGATTTCGTGATTTGCAAGCGCCACACTTACCAGTTCGGTATCTTCGCGAACCGCCGACACGATATCTTGAGGAGTGACATGTCCGTGCTTGTCTACTTGTACGAGAGTGTGGTCATTCCGCTTGGTAGCTTCGAGGACACTCTTATGTTCGCTCGTCGGCGCTACTTTGTGACCAGGAAAACTACCGACCGCCAGATTGATCGACTCAGTTGCACCCGCCGTCATGACAAGCTCATCACCTGATGCTCCGAACGTTTGAGCGAGTTGGTGTTTTGCAGCCAAGTACTTACGCCTTACTGCGACAGCAGGCTCATAAGGACTTGATGGATTAAAAAAATCATCAAACAGAAATGGCCGCATAGCCTCAAATACCCGCTCATCAAGAGGAGTTGCTGCGGCATAGTCAAAATAGTAGTCAATATTTGTCATACTCTTCTTCCTATTATACGCTACCTGGGTCATCCCGCGTGCGCGTAGCTCGCAGGACGAAGCACAGAGGGGTCAGCATGATACACTTCTCGTGCGACACGCTCATAGTATAGATGAATGGCGGCCATAAAGTTCTCGAGCTCCTGGCCTTCAATAAATTCGTATCGGGCAGCTTCCTGTACCTTGAGGATACCGTTCTCGTGCACCTCGTAGCGAATCGTAGTACTTTTTCGCTGACCTGACTGGGCATCAACCCATTCGTCATACCAAATCCACGTCGAAAGATCTAAATTAAAAAATTCACGTCGATGACCTTTTGGTACTTCGCCAAATAGGCGTGCACCAATATCACTTTCGAGCTGAATAAGCTCACGCTCAGTAAGCTTACCAAAAGGCCGTTTATGAGCCTTATGCGACTTTGTCTCTGGACGAGACACCTCTTTGATAACTCGCCGAGGCGAAGACGGCTCCACTGGCTCAGTACCTAAGAATAGGTCGAATAGTTTTTTCGCGAGTTTCATCATGATCCGTTTTGTCCGTTTAGGCGATTGAGGCGGAGCTGCTGCAGAGTACTTGCCAGCGACAACGCATCTTGAACCTCAGCATCATACGCGCCTGTTGAGGTATGAGAAGTGCGAGGCTGCTGAGAGTTGTATGCAGTCTCTTCGTATCCCAACCCAACTGTATCGATATTTGCCTGCTGGTCCATATCTTTACTCCACACATGATTTTAAGTAGTGTTTAACGCGTATACACGTGCAAATAGTTGCAATGCATTTGCGGTAGTACGGTGAGCAACCACTTCATAGGGTATGCCGCGCGATATCGCATGATATTGTGCTATTTCTCTCACCATACTTGGCTCATTCACTTTACCACGAAAAGGTGCTGGTGTCAAGAACGGTGCATCTGTCTCTAACACTAGTTTATCTAGCGGTATTGCCATAAACATGTCTTTTTGTCTTGAGTCTTTGGTGAACGTACTGATTCCATTGACACCGATATACAGTCCTTTTGCGAGCCCCTCCTCAAGATCCACCATATCACCCGTAAAACTATGTAGCACGCCTCCTTTTAGGCCAGGAAAATTATCTACAATTGGCCAGAAATCATCAAACGCTTCTCGTACATGAAACACAACTGGTAGTGCCCTGTCCTGGGCGATCTGCAGTTGCTGCTCAAATGCATGTATTTGCACCTCCGGAGGACTATGGGTGTAAAAGTAGTCTAATCCCACTTCGCCAATTGCAACCACTTGCGCATCACGTGCCATTTCCGCAATGCCTTCAATCCCGTCTTTTGTATCATGAGGATGTACACCTATAGTAGCAAACGCATACTCGTGAGTATGTGCAAACTGAACTGCGTCTCGGGAACTTTGCACATTTGTTCCCACGCACACCACTTGTTCTACCCCAGCTTCACGCGCGCGAGTCATTACCTCGTCGAGCGCAAGCGGATACGAGGATTCATGAATATGACAATGAGTGTCAATCAGTTTTGGCTGCATGCTTGATGCGAGGATCTTCGGTATGTGCGTATATCTTAGGGAACAATAGTCCTTGATCATGCACCATACCGTCTTTAAATGTTGCCTGGATCTTGGCCGCTGCATCTGGCATGAATGGCTCTAGTAGCATGGCAATTTGCAGTAGCGACCCTACACATGTTTCTAGTATCTCGGCCAAGTGATCAGCAGATTCTGGATTTTCGTCTTTTGTTTTCGCTACATTCCATGGCTTCACTCGATCGAGATATTGGTTTGCTGCACGGACTTGCTTCCAAACATGGTCAAGTGCTTCGTTGAAACTCAGTGCATCCATTGACTCTCGATACAACTGCATATCGTGCTCACCACGGGTCACTTCGCCAATTACCCCGGCTTGGTATCGGGTCACCATACTTGCAATCCGCTGCACGAGATTACCGAGATCGTTGCCAAGCTCGCTGTTGTACGCGTTTTCGAATCGCTCCCAAGTAAAATCACCGTCGTCCTGAGTTGGTATATGACGTGAGAAATAATATCGGAATGCATCAAGCCCGTAGGTATCGATAATTTCTTCTGGGTCAATTACATTACCGACAGACTTACTCATCTTTTTGCCGTCACTATCAATAAATCCGTGTACCAGTAGCTTTTTAGGTAGTGGCAGTTCGAGTGCCATCAACATTGCGGGCCAAATAATAGCGTGGAATCGCAAGATGTCTTTTCCGATCACTTGAATATCAGCAGGCCAGTAGTCTTTCCAATCTGGGTTATCTGGGTATCCTATCACGGTAATATAATTACTAAGTGCATCAATCCACACATACATCACTTGGTCTGGGTCACCAGGAACGCCTATACCCCAACTCAAGTTTTTACGCGGACGAGATATACTCAGATCCTCTAGGCCTTCACCGAGTAGATTCAACACTTCGCTTTTGCGAAATTCTGGAATAATTCTCATTGCATCGGTTTCGATAGCATCACGAATTCTCTGCGTGAACTCACTCAGTTTGAAATAATAATTATCTTCACTCAGACGTTCGTAGGGGATGCCATGATCTGGTGAGATGCCGTTGTTTTCTGCAGCAATTTTGTCACTAACAAACGCCTCCTCGCCTACGGAATACCAGCCCTCATACGAACCTTTGTAGATATATGGCGCCATCTTTTGCCAAATATACTGCGCTGCTCCCACGTGGTGAGCATCGCTCGTGCGAATGAAATCAGTGTACTCAGCCCCAACCTTATCCATAATCTGCTTAAACGCAAGGTGAGTTTCATCGACGTAGCTTTTTGGGTCTTTATCTGCCGCCTGAGCTTTGGCGGCAATTTTGTTACCATGCTCATCGGTACCGACCTGCATACGAACTTCATTGCCAAGTTGCACCTGGTAGCGTCGCCAGATATCCGCCAATAGGTAGTCGAGCGCATTGCCAATATGTGGTTTTGCATTTGCATAGGGAATTGCAGTGGTAATATATAGATTTTTCTTCATTATCTCTAGTATAGCAGAGGTAGAGAGCGAAACAAATCTACTCTATACAGCCGTAGATGTATGCTTGCTATAGACTCTCTGGCTGCGGGAATGTATAGGCGCATCGCGTGACGCCATTACTACTCGCATAAAATGGTCGCTTCGTCAGCGCAGTCAGAGGGCTATTTGTATTGTCATTGCCAGGATTGTGCCCAATACTATAGCTGCTATTACAATCTTGATTCTGCCCCTTTAAGGTAAAGTAAAGAAAGAATGGCTGCCGTACTCCGTTCATTCCCCATCCGCCACTGCCAAATGTGACTGAGATTCCACGATACTTTGTTCCATTCGCTCCAATCAATTCTGTGTCAGGGAACTTTAAGTTCGTTAGTCCTGTACTTTCAAGCATTGCATTAGCGACGGCCTTCTCCCTCCAGATGTAACTTCCCCCTACAGCCATTGTTTCACATCGTGCAACATCATTGCCTGCAGTATCATCTGTCTCTACCGGCAAACAATAGGGAGCATTCGCTCCCAGGTTCACGCCGTGCTCCACTACTGCTGCCTCAAATTTTTTGGCTAACTGGTGTGCGGCTTGGATTTTTGCAGTGTTGTGAGCGCGGTTCTGCACACCATTGAACGCCACGATTGTAATAGCTGCAAGTATTCCAATCACAACTATCACAATAAGTAGTTCAACTATCGTGAACCCACCCTGCCTCTTCTTGTATAGTGATACGACTCTATGCACTTATCGCTAATAGTATCATCAGCGTCTCAAAACGGTCAAGCTTTTCTAGGTGACACTATCACGATGACGCGCGGAATATACTGCTGCGAAATTCTTCCACTGCTCGATTGATAACGCCTCGGCGCGATCGTCCGGAGAAATATTTGCCTCCCTTAGTAGTACTTCTACTTGCGCTTTATCAATACCGAGCCCGCCGCCAATACTTGTGCGTAACTTTTTACGCTTGGCGCTAAACCCGGCTTTTACGAGACGAAAAATAAGCTGCTCATCCACTCCGACTGGCAGCGTAGCTGGCCTAGTGCGAAGTGTCACTACTTGCGAGTCAACTTTTGGTGGTGGTGTAAAGAATTCTGCTGGCACGACATCACCCAAACTGGCGTCGGCATAAAGCTGTGCACCGATCGCCAGAATACTCATGTTACCTGGGGCCGCTGCAACCCGCTCGGCAACTTCTTTTTGAATGAGTAGTGTCACCACACTTGGCTTGTGCTCAGACGTCATAAATTTTTGGATTATCTTGCTCGTAATATAGTAGGGTATGTTTGCGACGACCTTGTAGCCCTCTGGTAGCCCACGCATATCAAACTCCAAAATATCACTGTGAACCACATCTAGGTTTTTGCCGGGAAATTGCCCAGGTAACTTGCGCGCCAAATCCTTGTCGAACTCGACCGCAATCACCTTTTTTGCTCTCGCAAGTAACACTGAGGTCAATGTACCAAGCCCAGGGCCAACCTCGAGCACTACATCGTCGGGTCCAACATCTGCACAATCGGCAATATGGTCAAGTACATACCTATCTTTTAGCCAATGCTGGCCTAGGTGCTTTTTTGTAGGCATATTTAAATTCCGTCCCTTTTTGTCCAGTCGGTTGCAAGGTCGAATCCATGCGGATGACGTACTGCGAAACCACCGGTATCGTACACTTTGCCTAGCCCCATACTTGTTTCTACGATTGAACATCGCGGGTAGTTGCCTAGATTTGCCGCCACGAGAACATAGCCATCGGTATCCACCTTTGCGCCGTCTGCACGAATGGTGTACGTACCGCCGCCACATGCGCGCATTACTACATTCATAGGTAAATCATAATACGTTTCACGATGTACAATACCCTTACTGTCAGTAAAATGATTCACACCCATTCCGGCGGTGAGCGGATGTGTTGTTTTGTTGCCAACTATTTCAATTTGCGCTTTCGGCTGGGTAGTGACTATCTCTTGAATTATTTTACGTTCAGTCTCTTGACCCTCTACGCGCGTTATTTCATATACGACACTTTTTACTCCAGGCTTTCCAGGAGATTCTATAGTCCGTGTTCCTACTGGCGCGTCCGCATCAAGCACTTGGCGTACAGAGAACTCTATTGGCTCATCAATTGTCACCGTCTGTACCCCATCGCGCCATATCTCTATCGTCATATTCGCTTGGATTACTTCAGAAGTATCAGCAGACAAAGTATCCATCTGGTCTACTACAATGTCGTGTTCAGCAAGAAACTCTCCCACGGTGTCAGCTTGCGTGTACAATTGCTGTGGTGCACCATATAGCAAAACGGTGACTGGTGTTGCCCGCTCAATATTGAGTTGGAGCCCGGGGCCGTTTGCCAACGGATCACTCGATTGCTCTAATCGTACCGTATCCTCATCGCGCACCGCTATATCTGCAGCTGTAGCAATCTCACGCGCAACACTACGTGCCGTGAGTATAGTATGTCGTGACATCCCATCTACTACCGTCACAGGGTAGGCTCGATAAATATTTACTGTGTAGGTCTGAGTTGTATACTTTGTATCAAGCGCAGGCTCAACATGATCATGTGTTGCGATAGTGACATTAGCTTGACGAAGTGTCTCGGCAATCGTATCAGCCCGTGTCAGTACTACACGCTTTTCACCCTGATCATAAATAGTAATGACACGCTGACTAGGTTGTGACTCGTTGGAATCGGCGCGCACAGCCTGTATGCCGATCAGCATCCCAATAAAAACTGCTACGACTATAGCTAGTCGCAACAAAAAAATTCCTGTAAAATGAAAACTTGTTTTTTGCATGTACAATGCTAGTACTATTGACCTAGGCCACCTCAGTTACTTATAGCGCTATTGTATCACTCTACGACCACTGTCGCAAATGAACGTTACCGATACACGTCGGGTAGACTCGCGCCACAGCTTGGCCAAGGCTGCCAGCCTCGTCGTTCATATAGCTCACGCGCTGCTTGGTCTTGCACGCCTGGAGGCGCATCGGCCGGATCATGATATCCACCGTAATTTCCCCATGTGCCGTAACCGAACTGATATGCACCACGATACAACGGGTTTCGCTTGTTCGCATAGTCACCACCCGCTTCGCAGGCACGTAACTTCGTAAGCGCAGCTGCAAAGTCGCCATCAAAACTTGGCTTAGCGCCAACCACTTCAACCTGCGACTCTGGCTGTTTTGTCACTACAGACTGAATCTCTTTTCGTTCAACCTCTTCCCCATTTTTCATGACTACTTCGTAGGTGACAGTTTTCTTACCCTTTACTCCAAGTGTCTTAATGTCTTTATACCCGACCTCGCGATCAGCGTCTTGTATTTGCTCCACTGCAAAGTCGACATCCTGCTCTTCGGTAACAGTCTGTACGCCGTTACGCCATACTTCAATTTTCATGCCTTCTGTGATTGCGTGAGATCGCTCGACAGACAGCGTATCGTCTTGTTCGATTGTAATATTCTTCTCTTTCAGGAGCTCACCGACCGTAGCTTGTTGCGTATACACAGTTGTCGCTTCGCCGTAGAGCACCAACGTCAGTGATGTTGCCCGTTCGATCGTGAGCTTACTACCGACACCATCAGCGAGAAGATCAGTGGAGCGTTCAAGCTGCAAGAGATCTTCATCTTGCACCACAATACCTGCATGCTGCGCTATGTCTTTTGCAGAGCCGTATGGCGTCAGGACGCGATCACGTTTCATGCCGTCCACGATAACTACCGGGCGAGCACGATAAATATTTACAGTGTACGTCTGTGCAGCATCGGCATATTCGCTCTCTAGCGCTGGTTCGACACGATCATGGGTCGCTAGTCCGATATTGGCCTGTTTAAGGGTGCTAGCTACAGTCTTAGCTCGCGTCAGCACTACGCGCTTTTCACCCTGATCATAAATTGTGACAACACGCTGGCCCGTTTCGGCCGGCTGTGTCTCAGACTTCGCCATCGCGACACTTGTCATACCAATAACGCCACACGCAGCACCAATAAGCACGATTACAACGCGCCACGATACTAAGTGGTGATGGTACAGTGTACTGAGATTCATCATTTCGTTAATGGTAGTCGCCGACACCTCGTACTGCGCATAGGCTTCTTACTCCATTCTATCAACTTTAACCTCTGTCGACAAGAGACTGCTCACGTGTGCCACGCTCTTTTGAGCACCTTCTGGTATATTCGTCGGGGCCACCCATCGCCAGCTGCGTATTTCCACGCGGTGCGCCACTATAGTGTCTGCGCGGGCCTGGTCAATACGCACAGCAAATAACGGCGCCACGTAGCTATTCATTGTAACAACACCTAAACTTTTGAGCTCCGAAGGTGCGATACGGATGTGCAATTCTTCATAAACTTCGCGACAAGCTGCTGCCCTGTCCGTCTCTTTGCGACCGGCACCTCCCCCAGGAAGCGACCATTTCTTATCACCAATTGAATTTTGTACCAAAAGTATATCACCGTTTGGACGCAGTATTGCCACTCTCACGCGACGAACCGCAAAAATTTTATTGTGCCAGTAAAATATAAGTCGCGCCAGTGGACCAAAAAACTCTAAGAGGCGATAGTACGCACGCCACACTATAGCCGTTCCAACCGAGCATATTCAACATTGAGCTTTTTTCGAGACCCATTGTCGAACTCAACTGCAACTGCCATGCCATCGACTTCCACGATTGTACCAGCACCAAACTGCGCGGATTTTACACGATCGCCTTCACTCAACATCGATTCGTCATAAAAATCTTCAAACGACGATGCGTGCTGAGGACACTGAGCAGCCGCGTCCGGTGACATCATACCGTCAATTTCCCGTAGGAATCTGGATGGTTCATTGTAATTAGTCTGCTGAAACACGCGACGGCTTGAGGCATAGCTCAGCCACAACTCTTCTCGGGCGCGCGTCATACCTACGTAGCACAATCGACGCTCCTCCTCGACATCATCCGCAGTTCCATCGAACACGCGAGCATGTGGCAAAATACCCTCTTCCATTCCGACCATGTGCACCACAGGGAATTCAAGCCCTTTCGCGGCATGAAGTGTCATGAGCGTCACCTGGCCTTTTTCGGTCGATGTGTCGGTACTCGACATCAACGCCACCTCCTCCAAAAAGGTCTGCACGTCGCCATAGGTCGCCGCTTCTGCTACAAGTGAACCAATGTTCTCCATTCTTTCTTCTGCTTTTGGTGTTCCGTCATCGATGTGCGTACGATACTGCGCCACATCAAAAACGTATTGTATAAGTTCACCAGGTGGCAGCTGGTCTTGGATTTTTGTCTGCACGATACGAAACATATCACCAAGACTTACGAGCGCATGACGCGCACGCGCAGTAATCGTCGTTGCCTGATCGGCGTTTGCCATGGCCGCTACGATATCCATACCTGTAGTCGCTTGCCAAGATAAAAATTTTTGTACACTTACCGCACCAATACCGCGGACTGGCGTATTCACGATACGCAAAAAACTTGCCGCATCATGTGGCTGATACGCCAAACGCAGATACGCCAACAGGTCCTTGACTTCCGAGCGGTCGAGAAAGCGCATACCCCCGATAATCTGCAGTGGAATAAATCGCTGGCGGAACGCGCGCTCCAATGCAAAACTCTGCGCATTTGTGCGATACAATATTGCAAAATCATCGTAGGTTCTCGCGCCCAAATTCACTTGCACACCCACATGGTCAGCGACCGCCGCTGCCTCTTCGTCCTCATTATAATATCCATGGAGCTGTAGAGGTGAACCTTGTCCGCCGTCAGTCCACAGCATTTGATCTGTACGCTGAGTGTTGTGTGCAC
>CALGUM010000110.1 GCA_937902295.1 uncultured Candidatus Saccharibacteria bacterium
GAATATTGCGTTTGAATTTTTCTTTGTGCAATTTCACGAATACGAGCAGCTTTTCGCCATTCGTGCTTGTTGCGCGTTGCTTTTTCCAAAAACGATACCGATATGCTACCAGGGTATACACCGGTGTAAGGAACATTGCGAGTACAAACGCCGCGACGCTAAGTATGAAGATGTGTGTCATCTCTGATGAGAATTGTGAAAGGCTCGTAATAGTTTGCATGTGTTATATCCTTGGCTGAAGTTGATAATATCCTAGTAACCAGTTCGAAATATCAGTAAAAATAGGCATGGCGTGTTTATTGCCCTCAAGATTCATATTTTCACCAGACACTTGCACCATTATAACGTACTTCGTCTCTTCATCGGTACCCCCAAAACCAAGATAGGTACCAATTGTTTGGGTGCTCACATATTGACCATCTTTTAATGTTTGTGAGGTGCCTGTCTTACCACCTACATAGTAGCCCGGAAGATCCGTGCTAGTATAGCCGTTTCGCGCCTGGTAGGTCATTTCTCTTGCTTGTGAGGAAGCCGAAGGCGTAATGACTTGCTTGCGTGCATTCGCGACTGGTTCTTGGGTGTATGACCCGTCCTTATACACACCATCTACCACCGTAGGAGGATAGTATGTCCCACCATTAATTATTGCGGAGAATCCCGCCACCACTTGCATCATCGTGACATCAAGCCCTTGCCCGAACGCTACGTTGGAATACCGTACTGCATTACCCTGCACATCGTTTGGTGAGATCAAGACACCTTTCTGTTCATGAGCAATTTCTATCCCAGTACGTTCCCCGAGACCAAGTTTATTGTGAAAATAATCATACAGAATATCGCGCGCATCTTTTGTAATGCGATCACTACCCCCAAGTTTTTGGGCAATTGTCACCATGCCGGTGTTAAGAGAGTTATTGAGGGCGGATTGCATCGTCACAGTTCCGGTGATACCTTTGAGTGCATTGGTGATCGTACGGTCTTCTACGCGAATGCTGTCCGTATTGTAGAATGTAGAGTTCGCATCGATCACACCCCTGTCGATTCCTGTCGCGACGGTAAAAGTTTTAAGCACTGAACCTGGTTCGTATGGCACTGTTGTAGCGACACTTCGAAACATTTGCTCATCTGTCACCTGAGTGAACTCTGCCGGACTATAGGTTGGATAATCAGCCATAGCCAAAACCTTGCCAGTATTGGGGTCCACTACAAGTGCACTCCCGTGCGTTGCGCCTGATTTTTGTATACCTGTCAGCAGTGCTTCTTGTGTTTTTGACTGAATATTACGGTCTATTGTGAGTACGATGTTTTCCCCATTTTGTGGCTCGCTACGAATATTATCTCGCCCGATCGAAAGTGGAACATTCGCCACATCAGTCACTGACTTCAGTAGTCCATCCTGGCCTATCAGACGGTCATTAAGCTGCTCTTCCACTCCGTACTGGCCTTTGCCCTCATTATTCACAAATCCAAGTACCTGGGCGGCCATATCACCTTCTGGGTATACTCTTTTTGAAATTTGCTGGAACCCGACACCCTTGAGTCGTTGTTCTTTAATCATTTCAGCTTGCCTCAGTGTGACATTGCGCGCGAGTACCCGGTACATCGACTTTTGCTCACGACCGTCCCTGAGTACTTTTTGAATATCATCAACAATTAAGTTACCTCCCGCAACTTCTCGGACAGTACTCTCAACTTTTGTTGGGTTATCGACCACCATAGGATCGACAAAAAGTGTATACACTTGTTGATTCATTGCGAGTGGCACTGGCGTTTCGCCGTCTTTTGCATATATCAAGCCACGACTTGCAGGTATAACGAGTTGTTTCACCTGCTCCTCTGTCGCTAAGGCGACATAGTGGTCATGCTGAATAACCTGAAGATAAAAAAGACGTGCAACGATAATTATCATAGCTCCAGCCAACACAGCAGCAAGTACTGGCGATCGTGTCATGTGGCGAACGTTTTGGAGCATACTCATACAATTATCGTACGTATTCTGTTTCCGGCTGAGTCATTGCGCGTGCAACTTCACTGTTCTTCACAGTTTCGAGTGAGCTAAGTCGGGCGTTTTCAACCTCTAGGTCAGCCTTTTTTGTAGCAAGTTCATTAATGCGCTGATCAAGTTCACTTGCCTGATAATCATATGTCGCAGAACCTGAGGCTTGCGTGAGATAGATGAGGCCGAGGACGAGAATCATCAGTGCGACCATGATAGTGTGAGTGACGGGACCAAGTTTCGCGGGCGACACAAAACGAGCAATGTTTTGATTGCGTCCCCAACCCTGTTGACGCCGTCCAGAGTACTGCATAGTACGTGAGTAAGACATGTGGTGGATTCCTTTTTTTGTTTGTTTTGGCACCACCCGCACAGGTATCGTGCGGGTGGTAGAGTTGATCAGTAAACTATTTTACTTTTACAGCGATTGGTGCTACAGCTGTATTTGTTTTTGTGACTTTGATGTGGATTGGCATAATAGCTATCCCTTTCTTTTTGTTTATTTTTTCACTGCGCCGCGAAGCTTTGCACTTCTCGAACGCGGATTGTGAACATCGTAAGTGGCGCCGTCGAGGGGTTTTTTGTTGAGCAATTGCAATTCGGCTTCTAAACCGGCTTCTGCCTGCTCTTTGAAAAACCGTTTCACGAGTCGATCCTCGAGGCTATGGAAGCTTATCACCCCTACCCTACCGTTCTGGTGTAAAAGACGAGGCAGGAGTGGTAATACTGCTTCCACTTGCGCGAGTTCTTGGTTGACCTCGATACGCAATGCTTGAAAGGTACGTGTGGCGGGATGGATTCGTTGCCATCCTCCACGGTGAAGGTGCGCGATCATATCAGCGAGTTCTTTTGTAGATGAGAAGGGACGTTTTTCTACAATTCCAGTTGCGATTCTTCGTGCGAATCCTCGCTTCTCTTCCCCGTACTTCATGATGATATTCATGAGACCCTCACGCGAATAAGTATTCACGATTGTCTCGGCGGATGTAGCTTGGCTACGATCCATCCTCATGTCGAGTGGGCCTGGTTTTGTAAAAGAAAATCCTCTCGTCGCGTGATCGAGTTGCGGTGATGACACTCCCAGGTCCACAACTACTATGTCAAACTTCTTCTGTAGGGCCACTAACTCGTGAGCAGCGCTCACGAAATCGGTCTGTAATAACCGTGTGCCTTTTTTAGCAAATCGATCAAGATGCCCTATGGCATACTCATCTCGATCTACTAATACAGAATCAGTAAAGTTTTCTGTCTTCTTAATAATCGCGTCCGCATGACCACCATATCCCGCCGTCAGATCGAGATAGCTCTCGCCTAACTGAGGATGTAATAAATCTAACGTCGCATCAAGAAGCACAGGAACAAGATCGGAAGAGCACACGTCTGAACTCCAGTCACACAGTGATCTCGTA
>CALGUM010000111.1 GCA_937902295.1 uncultured Candidatus Saccharibacteria bacterium
TAGTGATATTGGTGTAACTCAGGCAAAAAGCAGAGTTAAAGATTTTTCGCATATCGATTTCAGTACGTGTTATACCTCATCGTATCGCCGCGCTCAGGATACTGCTCGCATATTATTCCCTACACTTCCTCTCATTACTCAACCGGATATTTACGAGGTGAGACGCCCTCTCAAACTTGATGGTGGGAGCCACGCAGACGCTGTACGTTTCTGGGAAATCACCCACAAGGCCGATAAGTACCAACCCGATTGGTCTTACGATGGATCAGAGAGTTTCACGCAGGTATCCACTCGTGCGCGCAAGTTTATTTCCGAGCTGATTAATATCCACTCCTCAGAGGATGATCCTGTCGCGGTCGTGTCCCACGGAGGCTTCATACGCCATTGTATCGGAGTCGCCTGCAAGGGCAAAGCATATGATCCAACTGACTTTTTTGACCTACTCCTTCCTATGAAAATTGATAACCTTGATGCCGTCTCGCTTTCCCTGGGCAAAAATGAACCGCCATCATGGCAGTGGTTCAATTAATATCCACGTATCTTTTCTACAATAGACACTGTCATATACACAACGTATACTAGTAGTATGACCAAAATGCTAGTAACCGGTGGTGCAGGGTTCATTGGGGCGAACTTTGTACACTATACCGTCAACCACAAGCCCGACTACGAAATTACTGTTATCGATAAACTGACTTATGCTGGCAATCAAGCAAATCTCGCAGGACTCCCCGAAGACAAAGTGACATTTGTACAAGGTGATATCTGCGATGCAGAACTGATAGACAAGCTCGTATCGGAAACTGACATCGTGGTGCATTTTGCCGCGGAAAGTCATAACGACAATTCTTTACGTAACCCGTGGCCATTTGTAGAAACAAACATTATTGGTACCTACACTATCCTCGAGGCGATTCGCAAGCACGACAAGCGTTTGCACCATATCTCTACCGATGAAGTATTTGGCGACCTTGAACTCGACGATCCAAATCGTTTCACTGAGACGACTTCGTACGAACCATCAAGCCCGTACAGCAGCACAAAAGCCGGATCAGATCACCTGGTGCGCGCATGGGTACGTAGCTTTGGTATCAAAGCGACCATCAGTAACTGCAGCAATAACTACGGCCCGTACCAGCACATCGAGAAGTTTATTCCGCGTCAGATTACCAATATCTTAAGCGACATTAAGCCAAAACTTTATGGCACGGGCGAACAGGTTCGTGACTGGATTCATGTTGATGATCATAACTCCGCTGTGCACCTTATCCTCGAGCAAGGTAAACTTGGCGACACTTACATCATTGGTGCGGACAATGACCACGTCAACAACAAAATGGTCATCGAACTCATCTGCGAACTCATGGGCAAAGGTAAAGATTGGTATGATCATGTCAACGACCGCCCTGGTCACGACATGCGCTACGCCATGGATAGCACCAAGCTTCGCACTGAACTTGGCTGGGAGCCACAGTACACCGATACGCAAACTGGTATGCGCGACGGTTTACTGCAAACAATTGACTGGTACAAAGCCAACGAAGATTGGTGGAAGCCACAAAAAGACGCTATCGAAGCAGCCTACGCTAAGCAAGGACAGTAATGTCATATACCACCGGTAGTATTAATAACTTGGTCATTAACACATTAGAACCCGCTACAGGATTAATTATCAAAGCACCGATTGATCCAAGTGCTAAAAAAGTTATCTCGCATGACCGGTAGCTCTCTTCACTTCGGAGACGATGCTATGGATCAATATTCCAGCATCATTAACACCACGCTTTTGACTGAAAAAAATGGTGACTTGCTCGGGAAGATTTATAGTCGAGTTCGCAGAGAGAGTGAGCACACACCAAATCGCACGCTTGGTGTCACATTCGATAATAGAATGGGGCTCGACTTTGATCCAGTCTATAGTTACCTCGTGCGGTTCAACAAAAAGCAAAACGAGTCCATCGCTCCCGCTGGCAATCACTGGCACGAGCACAAACAAGAATTTTTTGTAGCCGCTAGTGGTGATTTCCGTATTCTCTTAGAAAATACCGAAACCAAGGAAGTTGTCGAGTACATCCTATGCTCTGATGCGCGCAGCGCAGACAATAAGGCGATTGAGGAAATACTCTATATACCCAGCTTGGTCGCACACGCAGTCCACCCCCTATCAGACGGGGCCAGTAGTCTACTTGTTATGGCAAGCTCGCCCGGAGCGTATGGTGACACCTTTTCGTATAACTTGACCGGCCCTACGCCAGCCTTGGAGGGAGTGTAGAGATGTTCGAGCATGAAGAAAAAGAACGTCTCGATGTCGTCGACCACAATGATACTGTGATCGATTCGATTCTGCGGCGCGATATGATGCAGCTGCGCGATACACCTGGACGCTACCTACGAGTCATTGAATTGTTTTTGCAACGGCCAAATGGCGACATCTACCTGCCCCGTCGCTCTACCGAAAAGAAACTTTTTCCTGGCTCCCTCGACCACAGTGCCGCTGGACACATGCTGCAGGGGGAGTCGTACGATACGGCACTCGTACGTGAAACACGCGAAGAGCTTTGCATCGATACCGCACCCAGCGATTTTGTATTTGTCAAAAAGTTTACTCCATCGAAAGATCTATTTTATTTCCGTAATTTCTACCTTCTTCGCTCCAGCCAAGAGCCACAACTAAGCGATGAACATACAGAGGCAGTCTGGCTACCCCCTAGTCAATTGCAACTATTTGTCGATCGCGACGTCCCTGCAAAACACACGCTCTACGAAGATATCTCTGAACTTATAAATTTTCTCGCACGCTAATTCTAGACTATTCTGGCGCGGATCTCTTGCTCGAGTAGTTCACACGCATGCATATCGATTGCGCGTCGACCTGCATCTTCTCCAGTAAATAACGAGGCAGCTCCAAAATCATTCAGCACTACGTCACCATCAGCACGGTAGAGCAAGTTATGGGCGTAGATGTCACCGTGGGTTATACCGCTCGCGTGTAGTGCCTGTACTGTTTGCTGCACGGTATTGATGAGTGAGGTCGCTTCGTCTGTAGTAAACGTGCGTGTCTGGCTGTACCTATCCCTGGTATACACACAGAGGTCTGGTGGCGCTGCGAGCTGACTATACGCAACACTTATAAGCGGCATAATCACGGCGGCCTGACCGTCGATGCGAGTGACGCCCTGCGCTACCACCGCCCCCTCGACATTACGCGCCGCACACATCGCAGCGATTTCGTCGGCGACTGTACCATCTGTCGATAACTCTGCCCCGTATACTTTTATGGCCACGTCCTCGGTACCGTCGAGTGTTGCGCGAAACACGCGATTGTTCGCGCTCTTGCCGATTTCGCCACCTAGCCGTACGCGAGTCTCTGCTATCTGCGGAATATCTGCGTCTTTTGAGCGAACAGAAAATACGTTACCCGCATCGTTATACCATTTAAGCTGCGGCAACTGGTCGAGCAGCGCCGGCTCTTGTGCTATCTGGTTCGACGCCACTCTTAGCATCTCAAGCTTCTGGCAACCAGCCAGCTCTTCTGGCAACCTAGTGAGTACATTTCCTGACATACAGAGCTTTTCGAGTAATGGTAGCCTGTTTATGTCTGCGGGAATTTCTGCGATGCGATTATCAGTAAGCGTCAACACCTTGATCGATTGCGGTAAGACTGCAGGATCAATGCGCTGCAAGCCACTTCCGCGTGCACCCACCATTTCTAGACGCTCGCAACCCCCAAGACCAGCAGGTAGTGTCTGTAGCTTCGTACCAGACAAAAAAATTACTCGTGCATTTGGAAATATACTACCCAACTCATCGGGCAGCGTCGGAAAACTATTCATCGAAAAATCTAGTATTTCTGCACTCAGCATATCGCTCGAAAATCTCTCAACTGGAAAAACATCAAAGCCTCGAACCTTCAGCCACCCATTTGTTATCGAAAGCTGCTTGTCTGCGCTAATATTGGAATCATTCATTGAGTAATAGTATGACATATGTATCGCACCCGAGAAGCAGGGCTCCCCATCCGACAGGTTACAAGACGTAGCAAAAATGGTAGAATTATACTATTAACTCGGGAGTGTTTATGTCAGAAATCGAATTTAGCAAAGAACTCAAATCCTACAACACATCTATCGAAGGCTTGGTAGTATATGATCTGCCGGTGCACGGTGACAATCGTGGATGGTTCAAAGAAAACTGGCAGCGCGAAAAGATGACCACTGCAGGTCTTCCAGACTTTGGGCCTGTACAAAATAACTTTAGTTTCAACGACAAGCGCGGCGTGGCGCGTGGTATTCATGCAGAACCATGGGATAAGTACGTATCGCTCGGCTCGGGACGCATCTTCGGGTTCTGGGTAGATATCCGCGAAGGTAGTAGCACCTACGGCGAGCATTTTACCGTCGAGATGGATCCATCAAAAGCTATCTTTGTCCCCCGAGGTGTTGCAAATGGCTACCAGACGCTCGAAGACAACACCGTCTATAGCTACCTCGTCAACGACCATTGGTCGCCAGATGCTCAGTACTCTTTCGTCAGTATGTTCGACCAATCTATCGGTATTGATTGGCCTATTCCTCTCGATGAATGCGAAGTATCCGACAAAGACAAAAATCATCCGAACCTCGCAGACGCGGTACCTATCACTCCGAAAAAGGTGCTTATCACCGGTGCTAACGGCCAACTTGGTCGCGCGCTTCAGGAGCTCTACCCAAACGCTGACTGTGTCGACCGAGACACCCTCGACATTTCTGATCCTACCGTACTCGACGCTCGCCACTGGCGAGACTACGGTTTGATTCTTAACGCTGCGGCCTACACCGCAGTGGATGCTGCTGAAACCGAAGGTCGCGCCGACGCCTGGAAAGCTAACGCCACAGCAGTCGCAAACCTAGCGACCATTGCTATGCGAAACAACATCACGCTCGTGCACGTGTCGACCGATTATGTATTCGACGGCACGCGGAGCAATCACGCCGAAGACGAAGCGTTTGCTCCACTTGGCGTGTATGGGCAAACCAAGGCAGCCGGTGATATCGCTGCCAGTATGACCCCTCAGCACTACATCCTTCGCACCAGCTGGGTAATCGGCAAAGGCAACAACTTCGTCAAGACCATGAAGATGCTTGCTGACAAAGATATCAAGCCAAACGTCGTCAACGACCAAATAGGTCGCCTCACCTTCACCGAAGATCTGGCGGGTGCCATGAAACACCTAGTGGACACTAGGTCACCTTACGGTACCTACAATCTCTCAAATGACGGCGACTCAGCGAGTTGGGCCGATATTGCCAAAAAAGTTTACACTCTGGCAGGCCACGACGAAACAGAGGTGACTGGCGTGAGTACCGAAACCTACTACGAAGGCAAAACCGGCATCGCACCTCGTCCCTTGCAAAGCACCCTCGACCTTAGTAAGATAAAGGCCACTGGCTTTACGCCACGAAACTGGGAAGAAGCGCTTAATACATACTGGAAAGAATTAGAAAGTGAGGAGAACTAGCATGAAGGGAATTATTTTAGCAGGTGGCTCAGGCACACGGCTCTGGCCAATCACAAAAGGTATCTCCAAGCAGTTGATGCCAATCTACGACAAGCCGATGATCTACTATCCGCTCACCACCCTCCTCGAGGCTGGTATTCGCGATATTCTCATCATCACCACGCCACACGACCAAGCGGCCTTCCAGAACCTGCTCGGTGACGGCTCACAATGGGGCATCAACCTCGAATATGCCGTACAACCAAGTCCAGACGGACTGGCGCAGGCGTTTATTATCGGCGAAGAGTTTATCGGAGATGACAAGGTTGCACTCGTACTCGGAGACAACATCTTCCATGGGCACCGTCTGAGTGAATCACTCAAAAAGTGCGTCGATCCAGATGGCGGCCGCGTGTTTGCCTACCGCGTATCCGACCCAGAGCGTTACGGCGTAGTTGAGTTCGATGAGAACGACAAAGCTATTTCTATCGAAGAAAAACCAGCTCAGCCAAAGTCCAACTTTGCTGTGATCGGCCTCTATTTCTACGACAACGATGTGGTAGAAATTGCCAAAAACGTGGAGCCAAGCGAACGCGGAGAGCTCGAAATCACCGCCATTAACGCAGAATACCTGCGCCGCGGCAAACTAAAAGTTACCACTCTCGACGATGGTGATGTGTGGCTCGATACCGGTACCATCGACAGCATGACCGATGCTAGTGACTACGTAAAAGTGCTCCAGACACGTACCGGTCACGTCATCGGAAGTCCAGAAAAAACCGCCCACGAAGAAGGGTATATCTCAGACGAACAGCTCGCGGAGCTCGCAGCCCCTCTCAAAAAATCAGGCTACGGAAACTACCTGGCGTAGGACGCTTCTATGAATTCTAGCACTACTGTCATCACTGTCCTCGGCGCCGGCTATGTAGGTCTTAGTTCTGCGGCGCTGTTTGCCCAGGCTGGTTTCAAGGTTCATCTCGTAGAACCAAATGCCACGCGGCGAGACGCCATCCTCCAAGGCCGCTCGTTTTTCTATGAAGAAGGTCTCGACCCAATCATCAAGCACGGTGTCGAACACGGCATGCTACTACCGACAGATTCATACGAAGCAAGTGTGCCAGAGAGTGATTTTGTATTTTCATGTGTCGGCACTCCCGATAATCCAGATGGAAGTAGTAATCTTGCCTACGTAAACTCAGCGGCAGAAACAGCCTTTGGGCTTATGAAACCCGACGCGATCTACATCCAAAAAAGCACCGTCCCCGTCGGCACGGGAGCCAAGCTCATCGAAACATTTGGATTTGACGCCGCGCGCTATGTATCTAACCCAGAGTTCTTGCGAGAAGGCACTGCCCTACAAGACACACTGTGGTTCGATCGAGTAGTGTGTGGTGGTGCCGATGAATCTGCGATTCAAAAAGTACTCGACATTTATCGTCAGCTCGAACAACACCGCGAGGACATAGCCGCGCATGCAGGTATATCATCAGCAGAGTCGGCAGGTCGCTATATCGGCACAGATCTAAGTAGTGCTGAGCTGATTAAGGTTACGGCAAATGCATTTTTGGCACTTAAAATATCCTTTGCTAACTCTATCGCAAAACTATCCGATGCTGTCGACGCCGATATTAATGGAATTATGGATGCAGTCGGTGCAGACAAGCGTATTGGGCGAGCATTTCTCAATGCAGGTCGTGGCTACGGTGGCGGTTGTTTTCCAAAAGACGTCAGTGGACTTATTTCGAGCGGACTTGAACACGGAATAGACCTCGAAGTAATGCAAGCAGCCCAGCAAGTTAATGAATTGATGCCATCCTACGCGATTG
>CALGUM010000112.1 GCA_937902295.1 uncultured Candidatus Saccharibacteria bacterium
GCTCACAAGATTACGCTCCGCACGTAGCCGTAGGCGTTGACGACAGCTTCGGTCGAAGATTGATCACCGTCGCGACGTACCTCTCACCGCCTCCCCCATCTGGTCATAAACCGTATCGAAAGCTCATCTGCAGCGTAGATGAGCTGCCGCTCGCCCCCGGCCGCTACTCGCTGACTCTTAACGCGGGACCCACGCACGCAAAATGGGCAGACATGATAGACCAAGCACTATGGTTTGAAGTGGAAGCGACCGACTTCTACGGCAATGGTTCTTTGCCTCGAGCCGAATGGGGGCAATTTCTGGCAAAATCAAATTGGGATTTGCTATGAGACTTGTCTATATCTTTCGATGTCTCTAACGTTTTGAACTATTCCAGTTTTCGATATCACCATGCCTACATTTAGCATAATAATACCATGTTACCAGTACGGCCGGTTTCTGAAAGCGTGCGCAGAGAGTGTGCTCGCTCAGCAGGGCGTGGACTTGAAGATTCTGATTATCGACGATGCCTCGACCGACACTACTCCGGAAGAGGCCGCGGACTTGGCTGCACGCGAGACACGGGTCGAGGTTCGGCGACACGAAACGAACCGCGGTCATATTTTCACATATAACGAGGGTTTGGATTGGGCCGAAGGAGATTATACGCTACTGCTCTCCGCCGACGACATGTTGACGCCTGGGGCACTGGCGCGTGCCGCAAGGCTTTTAAATACCCATCCGGAAGTAGGACTTGTTTACGGGAGGGTAATATACTTCGATGGCGAAGGTGCGCCAGTCCTTTCATGCCCTGAAGACAGCCAGTGTGACTGGCGGCTGATCCGAGGCGAAATTTTCTTTTTAGAAATCTGTGCATCCACTTATAATCCTGTACCGACGCCGACTGCCGTGGTTCGGACTGGATTACAAAAACAAATCGGGGGATACCGGAGCAACCTGCCCCATACAGCCGACCTCGAGTTATGGCAGCGATTTGCTACCGAGTCCTCGGTCGGAGTTATTGACGCCCCCCAAGCGTACC
>CALGUM010000113.1 GCA_937902295.1 uncultured Candidatus Saccharibacteria bacterium
TTGGAACGTCAACGGCATCCGCGCCGTCATCAAAAAAGGCGAGTTTGATCGATTTATATCTACTCATCAACCCGATATTATTTGCCTGCAAGAGACAAAAGCACACAAAGACCAGGTTAAGATCGACCTGCCAGACTATCATGAATATTGGAATAGTGCCGACAAGGCAGGATATAGTGGCACAGCAATTTTCTCCAAGCAAGAACCTCTCAACGTATGGTACGGATTCCCAGATGACATCCTCGAACAATACGATGTGCGCGGTGATGTATATGGTGATGCCAACAAAGAGGGGAGAGTGATTGCGGCAGAGTTCGATAATTTTATTGTCGCGACCGTTTACACACCCAACTCAAAAGGTGACCTAAGCCGGCTTGAACTTCGCGCTCAACACTGGGATAACGCATGGCTTGCGTATATGAAACAGCTTGAGGGCATCAAACCAGTATTATTTGCTGGCGACCTCAACGTAGCCCACACCGAAGACGATCTTGCCAACCCAAAACCGAATGTCGGCAAACATGGATTTACCGACGAAGAACGCCAAGGATTTCAGGCATTTCTAGATGCTGGTTTTGTCGATACCTTTCGACTGTTCACTCAGGGCAATGGACATTATTCATGGTGGACACACTGGGCCAACGCTAGGGCGCGCAACGTTGGATGGCGGATTGACTATTGGCTGGCGAGCAAAACGCTCGTTCCACGCATCACGCGCGCCAAAATTCATGCAGACCAAATGGGTTCAGATCACTGCCCTGTGAGCATTGAAATCAAATAGTCCGCAGCTACTGTATAGGTGCTATACTGTGAAGTATCACACATAATAGAGGACTTATTTATGTCACAGCCCACGCCACCTCCATTTACAGCACCGTTAAAAAAACCGCCCCATACGGACACAGGACAACCTCTGCCTCCAACTGACGACTCCTCGCAAAACCCAACTAACCCGTTCTTGGTTGCCCTCGAGGGCGTTAAATCACTTTTTGTGTTTGCCAAGCCTGTGGCAATGGTATTGCTCGTTTTGTCGATTATTTTTGGGCTTGCCAATCTTGCGACCAGCACCTACGACATGATGAACCCCCAGGAGCCATCGACCTGGAATACTTCTACAGATACCACGGCATCACCGACCTCAATTGCAGAGTTTAACAACATGACGCTACCTGGAGTAGATTTTGATCTCACCCCTGAATCCTTTGGCGCAATTGTAATCATTGCAGGTTTCGTTATATTTGTCGTGACAGTATTACTGCTTGTGATCGGCGCGATCTTTACTGGCCTGGGCGATATCGCTGCCGCAGCATCCGTAAACAAAAAGACTATCACCCTCAAGCAGGCACTATCGACACTTCTTGCACGTTTTCCTGCCTACCTGTGGCTCATAGTGCTTGTCGCGGTAAAAACATTCTTGTGGTCGTTACTGTTTATCATCCCGGGGATCATTATGTCGATTCGCTATTCACTCGCAGGAACAGCATTTTTTGCCCGCAACATGAAGGCGAGTGAGGCGATTAAGTATAGCACCAAAATCACCAAAGGAGGTTGGATCACACTGTTTGCATCTCAGACGCTACCAAACATTGTGACTCTAGGTCTTATCCAGCTGCTCGTACAGCCAGGTGTGTATGCAGAGTTGTTTCGACAGTACGATCATTATGATACGAATGGCGTAGCTAAACCAAAAGCTCATATTATATCTATCATTTACTTTGTCATTTTGGCATCAATTGTTGCGATAGCGATAGCAGCACTCCTGCTCATTGTACCGCTCGCAGTACTCTCTAACATATAAACAGCCTTATGCTAGATCAGCGCCCCCTTCGCTCAGCACGAGAATCCTCAAGTGAATACCACTTGATCCATAAGCGGCTTGTTGGCCCCCGAACAGTAGGTCGGCTCGCGCGTCATTATACTGAATTGACGCAGTCGCAAAGTATTGAGCGTATGTACGAGGCTGGGTGGACGGCAGCCGAAGCCGCTATCATATCCGAGGGGCAGCCACAACAAACAAGAATAGGCTTTCTACACGACGCAGAAGCCGCCTGGGAGTATGCACACCAGCTATGCTACGAGAGAAGCAGCGAAAAAGAGCACCCCTGTCACGATAGAATGCTGCGCATAGAAACGGCGGCTGCCACCCTGCCGGTGTTTCGATCAATTATCGAAAAACGATCGAGTGCATCGGCCCGTGAAACATACCACGAGACCGTCTTAGATATTGCAACCCGCAGCGCCAACCTGCTTGAGCACTCGGTTAAGTCTAAAACTGGCCATCAGGGTAATTATAAAGGCCTTGGCGTAGAGGAGCTCGCGATTCTTGCGCTCAGCCGCGAACGAACGGGGAAGTTGTTTGCGACTCCGTCACTCGCTCGCTCCGACTCTGGCAAACATTATCCTAGGGAGACTCACGACTTACAGGTATTTTCATTTCGAAGAGGAAAACGACAAACAATCACACCTATCGAGGTAAAAAGTAGTAAATCGCCCGCTCGGTACTTATCTCCAGTTATTAATGCCCGTGAGCACATGGGTGTGCGTACACCGCGCGATATTGAAACTCTCGTAGACCTCTATCGGCGCGATTATTATGAAAATACCTCCCTTGAGCCATTCGAGCACCAGCGCCTCAACTCAATCAAATTCTCAATCACAGAACTCATTCAGGGTTATCACCAAAAACGCAAAATCACTTTAAAAAGTAGCGAATCGTCTATACCTGCCAACGTAGCATAATGCGCACACTACCTCGCAGTGGTATCATAGTAGGAAGATGCAACAATTTCCATACTGGCGCACGCAAGATCCAGATAAACCACTATTTCCAGATGTCGAATGGAACAAGCCCGAGCAGCGTAATCTACGCGGCACGCTTGGAATTATCGGCGGCAATAAGCTAAGTTTTGCGGGGGTAGCGGAGGCGTATTCTACAGCGCTCGGAGCAGGCGCAGGGCAGGTGAAAGTACTGTTGCCTGACGCGTTACGAAAAGCGATCCCCCCGAGTATTACCGAAGCTGTATTCGCCCCAAGTAATATATCCGGTAGCCTCAGCCGCGAGGCGCTCAGTGATATGCAAACACTTGGCGCATGGAGTAGTGGCGTTTTGCTCGCAGGGGATGCTGGTAAAAGTAGTGAGACGACAATTGTGTACGATGACTTTATCGGTAGCTACAACCAATGGATTACTCTCACACGCGATAGTGCAGATCTGGTGCGCCGTAGTGCACCGATTTTAGTGGAACGACCGCTTACACTCTATGTTATTTCATTTGCGCAACTCCAAAAGCTCTTTCAAGACGTATATTATCCCAAAATTTTAACGTTTAGCATGCAACTCGCTCAACTTGTAGAAAGTCTCCATAAATTTACCATTACCTATCCTATTACCATCATGACACTACACCAGGGAGTGCTCGTGGTAGCTCACGGTGGAGATGTAATATCTCAACAATGGGACAGTCCTATGGCAATATGGCGCGGACACACAGCTGCGCGTGCTGCCACGTACTTACTATGGGGCAACACACCGCTCGAAAGCCTCACTGCAAGTATTGCAACTCGCTCAACTTAGTTTTGCCACCGCCCCACCTGTGGTATAATATGCTTGCACAACACCTATGCCGCAGTGGTGGAATTGGTAGACACGCGAGACTCAAAATTTCGTGCCCTTACGGGCGTGCCGGTTCGATTCCGGCCTGCGGTACCACAAGTTATGCAATCAAAAGAGCAAGCGAGGCTCTTTTTTTATAGTTCACTCACAAATAAGAGGGGTGCGGTTTCATGATACAATAAGTATAAGAGAGATAACGATGGATCCAAAGTCACAATTACCACCTTCACGCCAGCCAAGCCCTGCGCCACGACGAGAGAGTGCAGAGCAGTTACGTAGGCCCGAACGTCAGCAGCAAAATGCAGCCGCTGATATTGTTCGTCGTGAACTCGATACTATTTATTCAGGTGGATCAGGCGAAACCACGCCACATACCACCCCAGTAGAGCACATGCCGCGTTCGCAGACCACAAAGTCCGAAGCTGGCCAACAATATGCACAGCAGCAAGCAGCAGATTCGCTGCAGGTCGACAGTCCCTACGACAAGACTCACACTGCGCCAAGCTTATCCCACACCGAGCAGTGGAAACAGTACCACAGCTCTTGGCAAAACTATTATCAGAAATACTACGAGCAGTATTATGTGAGTGCTGTTAAACAACAGATTGGTAATACGCACACAGATGCTTCTGCACCCAACACTACGACCATACCAGATGACGATGGCGTATTGACGCGTGACGAAGCGCTCTATGAACTCCGCCAAAAAATTATTACAAATGCAACCACCAAGGCAAAAAAAGTTCGTAAAAGTCGCCATTTTGTTCCAATCGCGGCAGCACTCTCGGTCGTGATGGTATTTGCGCTTTTGCAATACAACCAAGTCCTATTTGCAAATGTAAAAGCCTATATCACACCTGGCACCATTGAAGCCCAAAATATTATTGTTGACCCTAATTCGGAAGTGCCCGTCGGTCCAGAGTCACGTATGATTATTCCAAAAATTAATGTTGA
>CALGUM010000114.1 GCA_937902295.1 uncultured Candidatus Saccharibacteria bacterium
CAACGAGTGCTCGCGAGTGAGGTGTTGCACGGCGGTATAGTGGCAGTAGCGCTTGTCAAACAGTTCCCACAGCACGACATGCTGCTTGCGCAAATGCACCTAGAGATGGGGAACTTACTCGATGGAGTCAAGTGGTACGATCACATTCAAGACTTAGTAAAAAAACAGCGTACACCTGTACGAACCGGTGGTATCGCACGCGATTGGTCGTTTGGTTACACTCCACTGCTCAAACGCTTTGGTGTAAATCTTAGCGAAACAAATAGCAGTGCATTTACCGTAGATATAGAGAGTCACGTGCGCGCGACAGACCAGCTAGTTGATCTACTCGGTGGGGCTGGGCGACAAAGCGTGGCGATTGTAGGTGCCGAAGGAGTCGGAAAATCTACCGTACTTCATAGTTTCGCGCGTCGACTACTCGATGCGAATGCCAAAATTCCTTCGAATCTTCGCTTTAGGCAGGTATTCTTGCTTGATTCGTCGGCACTGATATCAGCAGCTCCAGGCCGTGGTGAGCTCGAAGGACTGGTCATGCGCGTAATCACCGAAGCATATCGCGCCAAAAACATCATAATATGTCTAGATAACGCCCAGCTGTTTTTCGAAGAAGGTGTTGGCTCGGTTGATCTGACAAATGTGCTCCTGCCGATACTCGAAGCAGGCAATCTCCGAATTATTTTGACAATGGACGAGCAACGACTCTTGCAAATTGGCAGGCGTAATCCTGGGCTCACTAATGCACTTCATCGCATATCGCTGCCGGCGGCCTCGTATGAGGAGACACTGCGTGTCATGCAAGATCAACTTATCATCACTGAGTATCAGCACAAGGTGACATTCATGTATCAATCGCTCGTAGAGGCATATCGATTGAGTCAGCGCTATATTCACGATATCGAAATGCCTGGGCGTGCGCTCAAGCTACTTGATACAGCTGTACGATATGCCGAAGGGAGCAAGCTTGTCACTGTAAATTCTGTGCAACAAGCTATCGAACAGACGCTCAATGTAAAGGTGGGGACGGCCAATGCAGATGCTGAACGTGAGACACTACTGAATCTCGAGGATAAAATTCATGAACGTATGATCAATCAAACACGGGCAGTGCAGGTAGTGAGTGATGCGCTGCGTCGTGCTCGTGCCGGTGTGCGGAATCAAGATCGACCTATTGGCACCTTCCTCTTCCTTGGCCCGACAGGTGTCGGTAAAACTGAGTTAGCAAAAGCGCTCGCCGAAGTGTATTTTGGCGGTGAAGATAATATTATACGGCTTGACCTCAACGAATATGTGACCCTCGACGACGTAGCACGACTCCTGGCGGATGGGGCAGACGACCCTCATAGTCTTACGGCTCAAGTGATGAAACAGCCATTTAGTGTGATTTTGCTCGATGAGATAGAAAAAGCTCATCCAAATGTACTCACTACCCTCCTCCAGCTACTGGACGAAGGTATTCTGCGAGATATAAAAAATAGGGAAGTAAGTTTTCGCGACGCAATCATTATTGCGACAAGCAATGCTGGATCTGAAAGAATCCAACAGTACGTAGGCCAGGGGTATAAAGTAGAGCAGTTCGAGCAACAATTTGTCGACGATGTGATCAACAGTAATCAGTTTAGGCCAGAGTTTCTCAACCGATTCGATGAAATCGTAACGTTTACGCCACTTGGAAAACAAGAATTAATCCAAGTAATAGATCTCATGATTGCTGGAGTCAATAAAACGCTCGCACTACAAAAAGTTGCGGTAGAAGTCGCGGATGATGCTAAACTGTATTTAGTAGACAAAGGGTATGACCCGCGACTGGGCGCACGGCCGATGAGGCGGGTAGTGCAACGAGCGGTAGAAAATACCGTTGCAAAAGAAATGCTAGGGGGGAATGTGATACCAGGCACGACGATACGAATATCACTTGAACAAGTGCAGCGTATTTATGGTGCAGAGTCAGCCGCGGATGCAATCGTTCTGGAGGGTAAAGACTCATGAAACGACTATTTGCTGCCCTGATTGCCGTAGTGGCTATAAGTGTATTGTCTCTTGGTGTCTATTCGTCGGCGCATGCAGCACCATCACTCGGTGATGTTTTGTCTGGTGCGGCAAGCTCAAACAGCACCACTCCTGTCACCACCTGTGCGTATGAAGATTTAGGCTGGGTGATTTGTCCGGTGCTCACTGCTACAGCAAAAGCAGGTGACTTCGCCTTTTCATTTATGACGCAATCGTTCTCCCAGATAGAGGTGGGGTTATTTGACGGTTCGAGTGGTGCGCAGCGTGCTGGTGCGACGATACGCAACTTTGCAAACGTCTTGTTTGTGATTGCGTTTCTGTTTATCGTATACTCGCTCGTATCTGGGCGAGGCATAGGGAACTATAATCTCAAACGGCTTGTACCTCGATTTATTGTGGCGGTTATATTCGTGCAAGCATCGTATTTTATTTGTCAAATCATGATAGACCTTTCAAACATTTTGGGCGTAAGTATCCAGAGAATACTAGTCGATGGTGTGGCGAACCAGATTGGTCCATCTGCCATGCCTCTGCCCGATGAACTCGGTACCGATGCCATGGCACTAGCAAATATCACAAATGGGGTCATCTCTCAGATTGATATCGCATGGCCACTACTCGCGCCACTTGCCTCTATCGTGGTAGCAGCTGCGGTGATCTGCTCTATCCTGATAGTGGTGCTGATTATTCGAAAAGTACTAGTAGTAGCGCTTATGATGGTATCTCCCCTTGCGTTCGTGGCGTACTTGCTGCCCAATACCGCTGAGTACTTCTCGAAGTGGCTTAAAATGTTTATCTACACGCTGCTACTGTTCCCTGTAATCTCACTACTCATAGGAGCAGGGCAGATCGTCAGTGCGTCTATTGTGGCCGCAGGGGCGAGTGACTACCAGGTGCAAAACGACGGTATTATTATAGATGGCAAGGCCGATCAGAGTGCGACACTCTACCTGGTTGCTGCGGGTGCTGCGGTACTGCCACTTGTAGGGACGCTTTATGCGTTTAAGGCTATGACGAGTGGTCTGGAGACAGCCGGCGCTCGACTGTCGCGCAATGGTTTGCAACGATCTTCGCGCGAGCGTGATGAGAAAATCCAGCGCCGCGAGCAAACTAGTATGGATATGAATAAAAAATCAATGATGCTTAGGGGTATCAACCGCCTGCAGCAAATGAGTAGTGTGCAAGATGACTCAGGCGGCTCTTCTATATTTGGTAGGTCACATAGGGGTAGGGGCAAGCACCAGCAAAAAAGTCCTGAGCAGATGAAGTTTGACAGTCAGGTTCGCGAGCGACTTGGGGAGATTAGAGAAAAAGCTGTACGTACCGGACAATCGCCCCAAGAGGTATACTCACAGGCACTGCAGCGGTATCAGGAAAAAACTACAGATATCGCAGGTGGAGCTATGGGTGGTGAAGCCGGATTAAACATCAATAGTTATGAAGGGATAGATCTTAAGGCATCCGAGGCATACCTACTCGAAAGCCTTGGTCGTGTCACTACGGCAATATCGTCGGCAAAGACTGCACCGGACGGCACGAGTAGCTCCACGCCTGCGGGAGCGGATTCGACGCAAGATGCCTCAGCGCAGGCCTACCAGCCGCCGTCTTCGACACAGGCGGCACTATCTGAACTTACTGGCCTCGGGGCTACCCCGCTTGGTGGGCGTGATGAGAAGACTGCGCTTCAATCTGCTTCGGCGCAAAATGCCGCTGCTGCAGGATCCTCAAACGGTCAAAACATTGAAGTAGTTCAGTCGACTGGACAAACAGAAGCTAATTCTATGGCAAATGGCACTGGGTTCGCTGCCCGACGCGAAGGGGACAGTATCGGTGCACAAGATGCAAAAGCGCGCGCTGCGCAGTATCTCGCTGAGTCGCTTGATACGGGAACAATTGCAGATGCAGAAGAGCTACTTGCTGCGCAGACTCTATCTCCAACCCCATCTCCTGATCAAGATAAAGATAATACCCTTCAACGCTAATGGCGCGTTCCGACCTACCTGCAAATGGAACAGCCGAGACTGAGCGCACGGCATCCATACGAGCCGTAGATGAGCTCGAAAAGTCGGCGGGGCATGTGGAAATCGATCACGAGGAGACACAAGAAAAAAAGTCGGAAATAGATTCTACACAGCGGTTTAGTGAGCGTATTAAATTACGCCACATTGCACCAATTTTTTTTGTGTGCACTGTGTTTCTTGTGTCGTTAGGCGCATTACTATTTATTTCCCCTATGCTCGTACTTGTGAACAACAAGGAACA
>CALGUM010000115.1 GCA_937902295.1 uncultured Candidatus Saccharibacteria bacterium
CCACACATCATTCCCCGGTGTGTGGGCTGATTGTTTGAACAATACGGTAACACGCAGACTATGCGACATTGTGTAATGACCACAGATAATAAAAGAAATGGAAGAGGCTCGTATGACTATAGCGCTCAATTATGAATCGTTATTTCGGGTGCTGCCTGAGCGATACGTTGTCATTGCGGCAGATGCGCCAGTATTCACTATCATCACCGCAAGTCAGTCATACTTTACTGTGACCGGAAAAACTGCAAAAGAAATTATTGGCAAAGGAATGTTTGAGGTGTTCCCTGACACATCAAATAAGGCACGCACTACGGGTAAGGGTGAGTTACAGGAGTCTTTCGAGAGAGTACTACAGACAAAACAACCCGACAGTACTGGTGTGATACGGTATGATATCACCAACGAACAAGGTGAACTCGAAGTCCGATATTGGCAAGCAACACACTATCCCTACATGGAAGACGGCGTGTGTACCGCAATTGTACAGTCGACCGCTGACGTTACCGAGCTCGTGCATTCCAATGAGCAGTTGCGTCTTGCTAACTTGAAGCTTGAAGACGCGTTGACGGCAGGATTGGTCGGTTCGTGGTCATGGGATGTGAAAAGTGATGAGGTAATTGCCGATAAAGGGCTTGCGTCACTTTTTGGCATATCATCACAAAAAGCACTCGAAGGTATGCCGCTAGAAACTTTTATTAACTCTATTCATGAGAAAGACCGAGAGGCGGTAAGTACCCAAATCACACAGACGCTTGCCTCTGGTACGAGTTTTGAGGCTGAGTACCGTACCGTCGATAACAGTGGTGTGGTGCGCTGGGTAATTGCTCGTGGGCGAGTTGAGCGGGACGACGAAGGGAATCCGTTGCAATTTCCAGGTGTCATGATAGATATCTCCTCAAGAAAACACGCTGAAGCTGAGTTGCAACATAGCGAAGAGCGGCTACGGTTTATGGCGGACACTATGCCGCAATTGGTATGGATTACCCGTGCGGACGGATATCATGAATACTACAATAAGCAGTGGTATGAGTTTACTGGGACTCAGGAAGGTGCGACTGATGGCGAGGGATGGAACGATCTATTTCACGAGGAAGATCAGCCCCTCGCTCGCAAGGTATGGGAACGTTCACTTAAGACAGGAGAGCCGTACGAAATTAAA
>CALGUM010000116.1 GCA_937902295.1 uncultured Candidatus Saccharibacteria bacterium
CATATGAGTTTTGAATACGCCGATGGTAAGAAAAAAGGCATTCCTAACCTAATTCATGCGTCAGGTGATCCGAGTGAGGCCGAGCAAGAGATCGGTCATTGGTTTAGCGACGACGAAATCTATAGTTACGAAATCGCAACAGAGAAATTTACTCGCTAACACTTTCTAGTAGCGCACCTCCTCTCGTGTTGGTATACAACAGAGAGGAGGCCTCTAGCTTGTAGCGTGTTGCACAACATACGCCTCGGTAGCTCAACTGGATAGAGCAGATCCGTCCTAAGGATAAGGTTGGGGGTTCGACTCCCTCCCGGGGTACCATAGTAAAAACCCCTAGTACTGCTAGGGGTTTTTACTATACCAGGCTTAGTTGTGTCAGAAGAGTACCCATGGTAGGGGTTGCAAGAGGGTGTTGTGTAGTATACTTGGAGTATGTCTCGCAAACACACACATGACACTAGTGGAAAATCATTCGAGGGCCAGCGCGAAGGCGAAGAAGTGATCTTGGTATTCCGGCGCCATATGATCGCGATGCGCAAAGGGTTTTACTTGTTATTGATTCCGTTTGCACTTAGCGCAATTCCGCCACTTATATGGCAAACTCAACTTGAGTTGTTTTTATTGCCCATCGCCGGACTCCTCGTAGGATTGTTGTTATTTTCGTATCACTTCTTGATGTGGTACTTTACCTTGTTTATTCTAACTGATCAGCGGTTACGCCAGGTGACACAGCATGGGTTCTTCGGTAGCGACGTGGTAGAGCTTAAACTGTCAAAAATTCATAATATCAGCTATAATATACCAGGAATGAGTGGTGAAATCTTCGGATTCGGCACGATAGTGATACAGACGTATGTCGGTGATTTAACGATCCGCCATGCTGACCATCCACAAAAGATATATAATGCGCTACAAGATGCGGTAGACAACGCAGAGCGAGGAGTTCATGAAGAAGCTGACATCGAAAATCAAGCGGTCGAAGAAGACTGAGAAGCCGACTCGGATCACGAACGAGACAGTCGCTGAGCATCGTGAGCGTATTTTGGCGGGCGGGCGTCGATTCAAGTATCCTGTACAGTACACACGGCATCGCCTGGTGTGGACGGCACTTGCCATCGGCACAGTGCTACTTGTGCTATTTTTGTCGATTTCATGGTGGCAACTCTATAAAGCTCAGACGACTGACCAGTTTTACTACCGGCTCACACGCCTTGTACCTCTACCGGTAGCTCAGGTGGACGGCGAAACGGTACAATACGGAGATTATTTACTGTACTATAAATCATCTGAGACATATCTCAATACCGTTGAGCGTGCCAATCAAGCGCAGTACGAAGGTGGCGGTGACAACAAGAGTCTCTATGATTTCCACAAAGCTCAGGCAATGCAAGCGGCAGTAACAGACACGTTTGCTAAAAAACTTGCCGAAGAGCATGGCATTACGGCCTCTGATGCGCAGATTGACGAAGCATTTAAACGCACCACTCAGTTATCATCCGATGGCTCACAAATCAGCCAAGAGGTAATAAATCGCTCAAACGAGCAGCTACTCGGCCTGAGCCCGTCTGAGAGCCGCTATATTATGAAGAATAGTCTTCTCCGTAAAGACGTGGCCTATACAATCGACAACAAAGCACGCGAAATGTCTGAGACCATAGAGGCGACCTTAGCGCGCGATCAGGCAACAAAGTTTGAAGATATCGCAGAACGATACAACAAGGGCGAGGCGGAAGAAGTCCAAATGTTTGTATCTGGTTGGGTAAAAAAGACAAATCCAGACGGCGGCATCACAGAAGCTGCAGCCAAGCTGAAGAAAAACGAAGTAGCGGGCCCGCTCAAGCCTCTCAAGGGAGATGGCTACTACTTCGTGCGCCTACTTGATACGAATGAGCAAGGCGAGGTCAACTATCAAGTTGTGATGGTACCACTGACTGAGTTTGCTCGACGCCTCGATGCTCTAACGCAGGCTGATGCGATCCGTTATTACATCGATGTACCAGAAGTAAAACAAGAGATTCAAAGTTAGCACCGTAGGAGGAACTATGACGTATACACTACCAACACTTGGGTATGAGTATGATGCACTCGCACCTCACATTAGCGCTGATATTATGAAGATTCACCACGCTAAGCATCACCAGACCTACGTAGACAAACTCAATACAGCTCTGGAAGGATTGGACGCGCCAGATTCGCTTGATTCACTACTGCGCAGTCTTGGTAGTGTGCCGCATGCGCAGCGCGAAGAGGTGCGTAACAATGGGGGAGGCCATTACAATCACTCACTCTTTTGGCAGAGTATGAGTCCTCAGGGCGGCGGCGCGCCGTCGGGTGAATTGGGCGCCAAAATCGAGCAAAAATACGGCAGTTTTCAGCAGTTTGTCGATGACTTTAGTGAGCATGCTACGAAGGTATTTGGAAGTGGCTGGGTGTGGTTGCAGCCCGATCTAAGTATCATGACGACTGCAAATCAAGATAACCCAATTATGGAGGGTGGTGAAGCACCCCTGCTTGGACTGGACGTCTGGGAGCACGCATACTACCTAGATTATCAAAACGTCCGACCTGACTATATCAAGGCGTGGTGGAATGTAGTTGATTGGCGGGCGATAGAAAATCGATCCAAGTAGCATCTGACGCAAATAAAAAAACATCATCGTACGATGATGTTTTTTCTTGGCGCGCTCGACCGGATTTGAACCGGCGATCTCCTCCGTGACAGGGAGGCGTGATAACCCCTTCACTACGAGCGCAGAACTACCAGTAATCATAGCAGACAAGCCGTCGCAGTGCAAGGATATTTTCGTCCACGGAGTGTAGTGTCTGGTAAAATCCAGGCACCAGTCATATAATTCTGATATACTGAAAAGAGGTTATATGCGAGAAGATATTATTTCATCATTAAAGCAGTTGGGTGCTGACCGTACGACGCGGACAATCTATGCCATTATGGTGTTGTTGTGTATTGTCGCAGCGGTGTATTTTGTGGTGAGAGTTCGCGTGTCAGACATCTTGGTAACGGCGCATTATACGTCGTTCGGTGGAGTGAATTTTTATGCAATGGAGTGGTGGTATGCAATTAGTTTTATCGTATTTTTCATGGTGATTGCTACAGCACATACCGCCATAGGCGCAAAACTCATACCGCTAAAGGGCACAACAGTAGCAAATGGATTTGGAATTTTTTCGATGGGGATTGTCATTTTTTCGATGATTACACTTACACACATTATTAATATCGCGTTCCCACTCTAGCGTATGGACCAATCGCTCGAACTCCCGTTAGGTAAGCGAACACTCAAGTATCGCCTGTTTGAGATGCTACCTGGTCTAATGAGTTTTTCTGTGATCGGCACATTGTTTGTGCTATCTTGGTTTAGCGCCGCACTGGCGAGTCTGTATCTACTGATCATTTTGCTTGCGGCACTTGCGAGAGCGGTGCTGATTGCATTCCATACTATTCGCGGCTATCATCACCTTACAGGCGCACAGAAAGTTGACTGGCACGGACGTCTCGCGACTCTAGAAAATGCACCCGATTCTCTTGAAGTTGAGACTCGGCGCACTCACACGCAGTTTGGCCATGCGACACATCTGCGCAACCTTCGCACCATAGCGGCAAATCCCACAGCGTACCCCAAGCCTTCACAGCTTAAGCATGCAGTCATTATTGCCGCCTATAATGAGTCAATCGAGGTAATTGAGCCTACTATCAAGGCGCTCCTTGCAACAACTATTGATAATAAGCAGCTGATTGTCGTGTTTGCCTACGAGGAACGGGGTGGTGAGGCAATGAAAAAAACCGTCACTACACTTAAACGTCGCTATGGTGCGCAATTTGGCATGTTTTTTGCCGTGCAGCACCCGAAAGATTTACCAGACGAGGTCGTAGGCAAGGGCGGCAATATTACCTATGCAGGCGAGTTTTTGGCGCGTGAGCTGCAAAAAAAGTCTATTGCCACAGATGACGTGATTGTGACGACATTGGACTGCGACAATAAGCCACACACAGCGTATTTTGACTACGTAAGCTATGAATATATCGTACACACCAACAGGCAGCGTCTGTCATATCAGCCAATTTCGCTATTCCTTAACAATATCTGGGATGTCCCTGCGCCGATGCGTGTTATTGCGACAGGTAACTCGTTTTGGAATATTATTTCGGCCATGCGACCAGACAAACTGCGCAATTTTGCTTCGCATTCCCAGCCGCTGACAGCACTCGTCGCAATGAACTTCTGGAGTAAGCGTTCAATTGTCGAAGACGGACACCAGTATTGGCGCAGTTATTTCCATTTTAATGGTGAGTATGATGTGACTCCAATCTACGTACCGATCTATCAAGACGCTGTACTCTCGGATACCTACAAGAAGACCCTCTTCGCCCAGTTTAAGCAGTTACGACGCTGGGCCTACGGTGCGTCTGATGTGCCGTATGTAGCCGTGAGGGTCTTTACGCGCAAAAGTAAGAGAAAGGTGCCACTTTTTGACTCAATCGTAAAATTTTATGAGCTACTAGATGGGCATGTGACGCTTGCGAGTGTCTCGATTATGATCGCGCTCGGTGGCTGGGTGCCACTGCTACTGAGTCCGGAGTCAGCGCGCAGTGTTTCGGCACATCAACTGCCGGTTGTGGTGAGTAGTTTACAGCAAATTGCGCTCCTAGGTCTATGTTTGTCGATATTTTTTGCCTTCAAGATGCTACCGCCACGACCTGCACGCTACAAGCGTCACCGTACTTTTTTGATGCTTGCTCAGTGGCTATTGATGCCAATTACAGCAATTGTATATGGTGCAATGTCGGCACTGAACGCACAGACGCACTTACTGTTTGGTCGCTACCTCGATAAGTTTGATGTAACCGAAAAGGCAACTGTGAGTGATATTAAGCGAGTTCAGGGACATCGTCGCCACTGGTGGCAGTGGTGGAGGGCCTCCCGCGACGTCGGATCGAAGTAATTATTCCATAAGAAGCGCCATACTGTAGGGCGCTTATTTCATCAAACCGTTTGAGAGTGCGGTACGTCATATCCGCAACAGCGGTAGTAGTGATCGCTGCGCTAATGTCATATTGCATGATAAGGTGTTGCTCAACTGTTTGAGCAAGCTCGTAGCTTGTAGTTCCAGCAGTTTTTTTGTGAGAGGGAGCAAGTGAAGCGTATATACTCACCGTCAGCGTTCCTAGAGAAAAAGGCGAGTGTGTTGCATCGCTCCGCCTCACCATAACGTCTTCTAGGGATGGACGCTCATAGGTTGTAAACATACGCTGGCATGTGGTGCATCGTCGGCGCCGCCACACACGAGACGAGGTTTTGTGGGGTCGTGAGTTGGCAGTAATCGTTTTTTTGTTCAAACAATATATACATATCATGTCTATATATTGTCATATAGCACTTAAAAATGCTAGTGGATAACCAACGGATACTGTGGGAAAAGGTGTCCAAAGAAAAAACCGCCAGAAGGTCATTCTGGCGGAAAAAGTCCGTTATATAGTCAACGCGACTATTTTTTGAGTTGTTTATGTACCTGCGACCAAGTCATATCATACTCGTAACCGAGTTTAAACTTGGCAAGGACAGATGGCTTGGATGTTTGTGTTATTGTTACTTCGTTTGCCATACTTACAATATAGCATAAGCATATTATTTTGTCAACACATGAAAAAAACTAATTTATATCATAAACAGTATATGTGTTCTCGCTATACGCCTAAAACAGATGTGGAAAACTACCGTGTGATGGTGGATAGTTATGATGAGTAGATTGCTTTACAAAGATATTTTTGGTGAGTATGCTGATGGCAGGAGAAAAAATAACACAAAAAAATGAAACAACAATGGGACTATGAAACGGACTACCTGGTAGTAGGGACCGGTGCTGCTGGATTGTCAGCAGCGATTACTGCCAAGCGCAACGGTCTCGATACGATTGTGATCGAGAGTACAGATAAATGGGGTGGTACTACAGCAATATCAGGTGGGGGCTTGTGGATGCCAAATAATCCGCTCATGCGCCGAGATAGGGCGGGTGACTCATTCGAAGAAGCGCTTGAGTACATGAAGCAAACTATCGGCAATGTCGGCCCCTGGACCAGCGAAGCACGCATGCGCGCGTTTCTGATGGGAGTTGATCATTATGTCAATATGATGCGCGACGAAGGGGTGCGGTGGACGCGCGCCAAAGCATACCCGGACTATTATCCCGATTTACCTGGTGGTCGGGTAGGGCGCGGCATAGAGTCGAAGCCCTATAATAGACGTCGTTTACCAAAACAGTGGCGGGACACTCAGCGCATAAGTATACCGGCACCACTTTTGACGAGTGATATGTATCTGCTTACGCGTGCGTGGTCTACGCCGAGCGGATTTCTTCATGGCGCACGATTTGTGCTACGTATGCTCGGTGGATTTGCGACAGGGCAGCTACAAGGTGGTATTGGCGTGGCGCTTACGGGAGCGTATATGGAAATTGTACTGCGCCACAAGACGCCTGTCTGGCTCAATGCGCCCCTCGAAGATCTCGTTATCGAAAAAGGAGTGGTCGTGGGGGCGTGTGTCAAAAAAGATGGCAAAACAGTCCGCATTCGTACGACGAAAGGTGTCATGCTAGGGGCAGGTGGGTTTGCAGCGAATAAAGAGTGGCGAAAGAAGTATCACGGCGTAGCTGGCTGGACAAGTGCGCCGGAGGGTCAGCTTGGACAAGGCATATCCATAGGTGAAAAGGCAGGCGGGACACTCGGCATGATGGATGATGCATGGTGGGGCGGCACCGCGGCAAACACCAACGGAAGCGAAACTATGCACGGATTTATCCTCAATGAGCGCTCTGACCCCTGGAGTATCGTGGTCGACCAAACAGGTCGCCGCTACATGAACGAGTCAGAAAGTTATGTCGACTTTGGGCATCATATGCTTGAACGTAATAAAACGACACCCGCAGTGCCTTCGTGGATTATCTACGACCGTCGTCATACAAAGAGTTTCCTTAACTCGACGCTCATGGTGCCTGGGGCAAAAAAGAAGCTCGCAGAGATGGGCGAGCTCGTGCAGGCGGCAACTATCGAGGAGCTAGGCAAAAACATGGGCGTTGATCCGGCGGTATTTGCCGAGACAATTGAGCGATTTAACGAATTTGCTCGCGAGGGTGTAGACAAAGACTTTGGCCGGGGTCGTACCGAGTACGATCGCTATTATGGCAGTCCTGCGGCCAAACCGAACCCTAACCTTGGTACGATAGAAAAAGGACCGTTTATCGCGCATAAAATCTATCCAGGTGACCTTGGTACAAAAGGTGGGCTCGTCACCGACGAATGGGCGCGCGTGCTACGAAAAGATGGATCAGTGATTGTAGGCTTGTACGCAGCAGGCAACAACACCGCAAGCGTGATGGGTCATACGTACCCTGGTCCGGGTAGTACGATCGGTCCAGCCGGTGTATTCGGCTATTTGGGAGCACTGCACGCAAGTCAGCGTACGCGGCCGCTCGATACAATCAACGAGGTGGCATCAGCGAAATAAAGAAGGAGAAGGGTCACTCTGTAGTGGCATTCTGATGAAACAGGCGCTGCAGGGGACCCAATAAAATAAGACCACCTCGTGGTGATCGTATATTTATGGTGGACGATAGAGGATTTGAACCTCTGACCCCCACAACGTCAATGTGGTGCTCTAGCCAGCTGAGCTAATCGTCCAGGCCAAACTATAGTAGCAGATATTCTGAGGTGTTGCAATAACTGAGGTGGAGCGGTACTATAAGAGGAAGCAACGACGCGGAGTAACCGCCCGCTGAGCTTCGTGGGACGTAGGGACGTACGACAACGTCACTTCATAAGTAAAAGTCCGGTGGAACCGCCCGAGTGCTATCTTGGGCCCGAGACATGCGATCTATGAATTTGTGTATAGAACAAATTTGAATCTCGCATGTTTTTATTTTTTTAAATCAAAATCAGGAGATAAGTATGAACGAAGACAATCTACATGCCATGCGCCACAGCCTCGCGCATATTACCGCTGCCGCGGTCAAGCGGCTATGGCCAGATGCAAAGTTCGGGATTGGGCCAGTCGTAGAGAACGGGTTTTATTATGATATTGATCTAGGTGATCGTACCGTGAGTGAGCAGAATTTTGGAAAAATTGAGAAAACCATGCGGCGTATTATTGCAGAGGGTCAAGTATTTGAGCACTTTACTCTGCCGATAGACGAGGCGATTGAATGGGCGAAGGAAAGCAACCAGCCGTATAAACATGAGCTGCTCAATGACCTCAAGCGAAGCGGCACAACAGTCGCAAAGGACCTTGATGCAAGTGAAATGGGTACAATTGCATCGAGTGATGCGGCACTCGATGAAGTAGGTTTTTATAAGAATGGTGACTTTGTTGACCTCTGTCGGGGACCTCATGTTGACAAAACCTCATCGGTTGGTGCATTTAAACTAATGCGCGTGGCGGGTGCGTATTGGCGTGGTAAAGAAAACAACCCACAGATGCAGCGTTTGTATGGTGTTGCTTTTTTGACACAAGAGGAATTGGATGAATATATAAAGCGGCTGGAACAGGCGAAGTTACGTGACCACCGCAAGCTCGGTAAAGAACTTGATCTCTATACTATCTCGCCACTTATTGGTGCTGGATTGCCGCTGTTTACGCCTCGTGGTACAATTTTGCGCGAGAAACTCGACCAGCTAGCGCAAAGTTACCGCCAGAAGCATAGCTACCAGCGAATTTGGATTCCAGCTATCGCTAACCTTGATACTTATAAAACATCTGGTCATTTTGAGAAATTTCCAGAGCTACTCAGATTTACCTCAACCGAATCCGGTGATGAACTGGCGCTCAAGCCAGTCAATTGCCCACATCACACACAGGTGTATGCGTCACAGCCTCGAAGCTATCGCGACCTACCAATTAAGTATATGGAGACGACTCCAGTCTACCGTGACGAAAAAAGTGGTGAACTTGGTGGTCTAAGTCGTGTGCGCGCAATCACGCAGGACGACTCGCATGTATTCTGTACCGCAGAGCAAGTCGAAGGTATTTTTTCCGAATTGATCGAAAGTGCGCAGGATTTATATCAGCTGTTCGATATGAAGCTATCGCTTCGGTTATCATTTCGCGATGACAGCGATAATTATCTCGGCACCGAAGAAGTCTGGGCGAGCGCTGAGTTAGCAATTCATAAGCTAGCTGATGAATTTAAGCTAGAGTATGACGTTGGTGTCGGTGAAGCAGCAATCTATGGTCCGAAAATGGACTTCATGGCGACTGATGTACTGGGGCGTAGGTGGCAGCTTGCTACCGTTCAACTAGACTATGCGCAACCTGAAAGGTTTGATCTCGAGTATACGGCTGACAATGGCTCGAAGCAACGACCGATCATGATTCATTGCGCGCTGCTTGGGTCGATCGAACGCTTTTTAAGTGTTTTGATAGAGCATACTGCCGGCCATTTTCCCTATTGGCTGGCGCCAGAACAGGTTCGTATCTTGACTATTAATGACACAGTACTTGATTATGTTGAAGAAATCGAGGAGGTTATGAATGAGATCGTCCTTATGAGTCCAGTCAAGTACAATGAACTACGCTTTAGTCGAGATGACAGAAATGAGAGTCTGGGCAAGAAAATACGGGACGCTAGTCTTATGCATATTCCGGTGCAGCTTATCGTTGGACCAAGTGACAAAAAGAATCGTCAGGTGAGCGTAAGAGGGTATAAATTTGAAAGGAAAGTTGCGATTGAAGATCTCCATAATACACTCATGTCTATTGACCGTTAAATTATGACGGGGCTAGAAATCTATAATCGTAGTATTCGTCTTGCTCATGGTGAACGGGTTTAAACGTTGAAGAGATTATTTTATAATCTTCTCTTGAGGGGTATATGTCCCTATGGCTATTTTGATCAGCTCTCTTTCTGTGGGGATCGACAAGGACAAAAAGTCCCGAGGTTGACAGCGAGGTGGAGATATTAGTAACTAACTGTTCTTTATCTTCTATGAAACGGTAAACCTGACAGCACGTCAGCAGGTCAATGGGGTTTTGCCACACTGAAAGGGTTGGATCGGTTACATCCTGTGTCTGATATGTATAGAGTGTACTCCTGCCGAGTAATCGAGCTCGTCGAACTGCTTCAGGTGACGAGTCTATGCCTTGACCGTAACAATTATACTGTGCAAATTGTCGAGTTAAGTATCCGGTGCCACAACCCAAATCAACATGGTTCATGCTGCCGATGCTGCCCAATACGTCGATGAGCTTATTCTGGATAAGAGCAACATTAGGCTTTTTAAAATCACCGCCCTGCTTGTAGTATGCATTCCACCTTCTATTGTCGGTCATTATAATAATTTCCTTAGCAAATTAAATGGGGTGGGGGTCTCTAGAGTAGAGACCCCCACCCATGCCTACGTGAACTTGTCAGTCGGCGACTAGACTCGTTCGCGTGGGTTGCGACAGCGGCACGAAGTTGCGGGACGAGGAAGGAACCAAGTGTCCTTGTTCTCGAATTGTCCGAACAGCGCTACTGCCATACGCTGGGTCCGTACGAAAAGTTCTTCGTGATTCGGGCCGGCGAGGGGGTTGTGGTGCACGAACTCGTTGGCGAACTGCTCGCAGAAGTCGGCGTAGAGGATGGTGAACATCATGAACTGATGCCAGTACTCATCGATCGGCTTCGTCGGAGCGAGATCCAGGTCGGGTGCGACCACTGCGAGGTACATGAACCGCTTGCACTCGAGCTCAAGCATCTCTGCCTGCTCTCCGTAGACCTCGTTTCGTTCCGCAAACGTTGCGGTAACGATACTGAGGTCGAAAGAGAGGACCTGTTCCCAGATTGCTTCGTCGTGCTTGACGGTGATGCCGGTACCTTCGGTGTAGACTTTAGATGACATGATAGTCCTCCATAATCACAGGTGCATCTGAACGGTTGTTCAGATAAATTCTAATATTACACATATATATCTTATGTGTCAAGTTTATTTA
>CALGUM010000117.1 GCA_937902295.1 uncultured Candidatus Saccharibacteria bacterium
TACGCTGACTAAGAATACTATAGAGAATATGTTCGGTACCCAGTGAGTCCTGATTATACTCCTGAGCAACCTGCCAACTCATGCGCAGGGTTACTTTTGCAGTCTCACTCAAAGTGTTAATTCCAACATGCACCGCCTGCGCCACTGGTCGTAGACCTAGTGCCACTTCTGCCTTATCAAGTGTCACACCAGCATCGGCAAGGACTTTTGCACCCACACTCGATCCCTGCGCCAAAAGACCCAGTAACAAATGCTCGGTACCAATAAACTTACTGCCGTACCCACGTGCAATAGAATCCGCGTGATACAAACTTGCTCGCGCGTTATCCGTCAAATGAGCGACAAACTCTGCAAATTCATCAGACATACTTCTATTATGTTTCCTCCATGTCGTAACCGCAAGCCCATTCTCGGCTTTTATACGATAACTTACTATATAGTATACAGAATATTTAGCAGTCGAGTCAATAGAGTGCTAATTTTGATTTCTTTCGGCAGAAGAATATAGCTGGCATTGTATTGTAAACACTCAACAAAGAGGGATCTACAGCCAATTTACCATTGGCATATTTCTATAATAGATAGGAGCGCCCTTCCTTTTAGAAAGACGCTCCTATGTGATCTATAATACTGACGCTTTTACTTATTCTTCGTCAGAACCTTCGAGCGCATCGAGCAGGCTATCCTCAATGTTCTTCTTTGGTTTAGATTCCGCCGTAGAAGCAACCTTTGTTTCGATATCAAGCTCGTACCCAGTGAGTCGGCTCGCAAGTCGAACATTCTGACCACCGCGACCAATAGCAATCGACTGCTGATCTTCGGCCACATACACTTTCGCGCGCTTATCTGCTTCGTCAATGTCAAGGCTGGCTACTTCCGCAGGACTAAGGGCATTACGGATATACATGTCGATATTTGCATCATACGGCACAATATCGATTTTTTCCTGATCGCCAACTTCATTCATAACTGCCTGTACACGTGTACCATGACCGCCTACAAATGTACCGACCGCATCGACACCTGGAACAGTGCTGGCGACAGCAATCTTTGTACGGCGTCCGGACTCACGTGCAATGCCTTTAATTTCGACAGCACCCGATTCCATCTCAGGAACTTCTTGACTAAACAGGTACTCGATAAACGCTTCGTTGCCACGAGACAAG
>CALGUM010000118.1 GCA_937902295.1 uncultured Candidatus Saccharibacteria bacterium
AGAATCGAACTCCGATTGCCAGGATGAGAACCTGGTGTCCTAACCGTTAGACGATGAGGCCACATATGAGCGTAAAACTCACCCATTACTTTACCAAATAACACCGCTGGTGTCTACCTTACGAGTTGTCACCCATTTGTTCGATTATACTGATGAGCTTACGAGGTGTAATATCTGCCTTGATCAGGTAGCCGTCTGCGTGGTGCTCCATCGCCATGCGGGATTCTTCGTCTTGCTCGAAGTTTGTGAGTACGAGTACTTTGCTGTTGGGTATCATGTCTTTGTTTTTTGAGCGTAGGGTGCTCAGAATTTCACTACCACGTCGTTCGGGGAGCATGACATCAAGTAAGATGAGGTCGTAGGGTTTGTTGCGCGCCGCTACGAGGCCGTCGTTGCCACTCACCATCCAGTCGACTTCATAGCCAGCCTTGCGAAGGCTACGGACGTACATTTCGCCTATTAGGCGGTCGTCTTCTATGCAAAGAATTGTGTGTATTGCCATAACTTATCCTCGGTACATATTATGATTGCTGATCCAATTTGGCTTGGTCTTGATGACCTGCTGGTTGTTACCATTATCACCTGATTTAAGCTTTTGTTCAACCGCAGAATACAGCGGTAGCGCAAAGGTGAAGGTTGAGCCTTTGTTTTCCGAGCTTCGTACACTAATTGTGCCACCGTGAGACTCGATGATGGCTTTTGAGAGGTATAGCCCGATACCCGAGCCAGCAACTTGCTCGCGGGAGCGATGCGACCGATAAAACTTATGAAAGAGATTTTGCACGACACTGTCGGGCATCCCTATGCCGTCATCAGCAACGGAGACTTCCACGGCATCCCCTGCTGCTTTTGCGCTCACTTTGATGATCCCACCTTCGTGACTGTATTTGATAGCGTTATCGATGAGATTTGAAAATACTTCGGTGATGCTATTTGCATCCGCAGCAATTGTAGGAAGATTGTGAGGTATGTCAACGGCAAGCATACGGCCCAATGTCGAGGCTCGTGTTTCCATATCGTGAGCGATAGAATCGTATACGTTAAACAGACGTTGTTCGGATAGTTCTACGTGGTAGTGGCGTTTGTCGTAGCGAGAGACGTTGAGGATATTATTGATATAGGTGCTAAGGCGATTTGACGACACGACGAGGCGGCCCAGCAATACTTTTTGCTCGTCTGAGATTGTATCGGCAAGTTCGCCGTCGAGTACATCCAGGTAGCCACGAATCACTGTCACGGGACCCCGCAGCTCATGGGCGGCAAAAGAAATAAAATCCAGGTCTTTTTCGTCCGGTGCATATTGAGCAGTGCGGTCGTGTAGTACAAGTACAATTTGTGTAGAGCTGCCACGTGAGTATGAGGCGGCAATATCGAAAATACGAGGCTCAGACGCACTATCGGGATTGGTATGGATGCGGGTCCAGATCTTTTCGCTATCAACCTTTTTGTTTTTGCATTCCTGGAGCCAGTACTCAAAGCTTACGTCTCCGCTGTCGAACATGAGGTCGAGGGCGCGTTCGCCTTTTGGACTAGTGCGCGTGGGCGCACTGGGGCTGGCATATACAATCGTGTCGTCGGCATCAAATATGATGACGCTAGAGTCAGTGTGCGACAGGGCGTCTTCGAGCACTCCATCCGCCTCTGAGGCGCGACTCGGAGACGACGCCTGGGTGTCGTTCTCGTAGGTTAATTTATAGATCAGGTCGAGCATTGTTTTGGTGCCGTCGTGTTCGTATTGCTTGGCGTTGGGATTCGGTGGCTTGTAGGGGCTTTTTTCGCCAGCCACATGCGAGAGCGCAGATGAAATCGCGCGCATTGGCTCGACAATAACGCTCATCGCAATAATATTCACCGATATATTTACCGCAAGTGCTACGCCAAGTACGACCCAGAACAGAGGTGCTTGGGCATGAAACACCTCTGACACCAGCAATGCTCCGGCAAGGACCCCGACGCTTACAAGTTGAAATATAACAACCAGAATGAAGCTACGCATGCGATGTCGTTTGTAGAACTCGTGGATCTCGAGCTTATTAGCTGGACTTTGTTCTTTCACTACTGCCATGTGACGTCGCCTCCCCCATTTGCTGGCACGACGCTAAACCATGTGTTGCCTCGGGGTAGTTCGAATGCTTGACCATTCGACTTGTTAGTAAAAAACATTTGAGTGCGCATGTTTTCTTTGTGCCACGTTACTTCGTGTGCCATGCCATCGGCAAAGACTACTGCATCTCCTGTGCCTGCAGTGTGATAATTCTCACGCAAGCCATCTTCCATGACTTTGTCCATCTGTGTCTTGAGTATTACGACTACTTTTGCAGTGATTTGACCGTGCTCTCGGTCAACGTGTGGCGCTCCTCCCTGGAGTCGATGATAGCTGGCACTGGCAGTGTCATAATTCCACGCACTATCAAAAGTGGGACTACTCATACTTACTTGGATGGCATTGGCAGTGCCGCCGGCAGGCATGGTGTCTTGTCGCGCAATTGGTTGAGGTGCCGACTCGGTATAGCCACGTGCCGTATTGAGTGCGTCAAGATGACCAAAGCTAGTATAGACGTTATGAGGCGCATAACGGTCACTCGCTCGCCAATAGGCATCAGGATTGTGAAATTGGTCAATGTCTTTATGGGTGCCATTACGAATTTCTTGGAGAGAAAATAGACTGCCTCCTACGTGAGCAACGCTTGCATCGTACGGTGCGATCCAGTCGATATAGTACATGCGGAGGCTGCGGACTGGCCCTACGAGCTCGGGCCTATTCTGTTGATAGAGCGCAGCAAAACGTGTAATCCCGCCTTCGGCGATAGCTTCGTAGACTACATCTGCTTGCTTGAGTCCAGATTGAGGGCGTGCATCGGGACTATTTTCGATCATAATAGCAGTCACGTTGGCTTTTGTAGCGGCCTCATCGCTCACCTCAACTCCCGTTAAGGGTGAATAGTACTTTGGCTTCGGCGTAGGCTGTTTTTTTGCTTTTGGAGTTGACGTACGAGGCTGCTCGGGCGGCGTACTAAAAAAGAGTGCGTATATTAGAGTGCTTATCGAGAGGATTATAACGAGTAGGATGCTCGCAGCTAAAACTTTGTGGTTTCGCACCCAGATGATGATTTTTTGCCAAGCTGACTTAATTGATGACGCTATTGATTTTTTTGCTTCCATGCTTGTGCTTAGTATAGCATATTACTTTAGTAGCCGGAGTCTATAGAGCAAGCCTTGCGTCCTCAGAATTTGATCACGATAACATGCGCCCCAAAGCTTGTTCATAGCAGTTTCTCACTAGGTTCGGTCAACTATGCTGCGTCGATGGCGAGTTGTATGCGCGAAAGAACGCGTTCACGCCCGAGTGTTGCCATTGTCTCCGGGAGCCCAGGGCTAAATGGCGCCCACGTGAGGGCAAATCGGATTAAACTAAAGAGAATGCCAGGTTTCTGTCCAGTTGATTCGAGCAGTTGATTAAGTGTAGCCTGCAGCGCTTCGGTACTAAACTCGCTATGTTGTATCGCAGCATGAGCGGCTGATAATAGTTCGACGTGCTCATTACGAGAAAGTTTTTTGAGCTGCTTATTGCTATCGATCATTGCCCAGTCTGGTGTAGGTTCACTAAAGAAGTAAGAGGTTAATAATGGCAACTCCGCAAGTGTCTTTAGGCGGTCCTGCACAAGTGATAGTATCGCACGACGACTCGCGTCGTTCGCTGCGTGAGCTGTTTCTGGCCAGTACTTCTCCACTCGTGTGTAGAGGTCATCTAGCGAGAGCTTACGTATCCACTGCCCGTTGAGCCACAAGAGTCGCTGTTCATCAAAACGGGCACCACTGCGCTGCACGCGCTCGAGACGAAACTTTTCTATCAGTTCATCACGACTAAAAATCTCTTGCTCTGTGCCATCGTTCCAGCCCATGCTGGCAAGAAAATTGAGCATAGCTTCGGGTAAGATGCCATCTGTGCGGTAGTCGGTGACACTTTTGGCTCCGTCACGCTTACCGAGCTTCTTTTTGCCATCTGGCGCCATGATGTGTGGGAGGCATGCAAGTACTGGAGGCTCTATTTCGAGCGCCTCGTACAGACTCAGGTAGCGTGGGATGGATGATATATACTCAAGTCCACGAATAACATGGGTCACACCCATCTCGAAGTCGTCGACAATATGAGCAAAGTTATAGGTCGGTAATCCGTCAGCTTTGATAAGGATAAAGTCGTCGAGCACTTCTTCGCCGGCGCTGAGTTCACCCATCACCGGGTCGTTCCAGGTATAACGCTTCGGCTCGACTACTTTAAGTCGTAGTGGCTGTGATCCGTCCCATGCTGGTGGACTTTCGGGACGATGATTGCGATAAAGAAACGGTTTCTTGAGTGCGCGCGCTTCTTCGCGAAAGCCCTGAACCTGTTCGGCTGTGTATGGATCGGCGTAGGCTAAGCCTTTGTCGATAAGTTTTTCGGCCCATTTTTTATATATGTCACGGCGTTCGGTCTGAAAATATGGTCCATACTTACCTCCCTTTTGCGGACCTTCGTTCCAATCGAGTCCAAGCCAATCGAGTGTCTCTAGTACAAGATCTGTTGCCCCTTCGACATAACGGGCCTGGTCGGTATCTTCAATACGTAGAATGAAATCTCCGCCTTGCTGTCGCGCAAGAAGCCATGGGAATAGAGCTGCGCGCACGTTCCCAACGTGCATGTAGCCAGTTGGACTGGGCGCAAAACGAGTTCGTATAGTCATGCTACTTAGTATAACAGAGAGGAGTTACTGATTTTAGACACTTGTAGCGATTTTGCGAATTTGATCTGGCGAGAGTGGTGCATCACCTTCGATAGTATAAAGAATCCCTCCACTTACCCAAGCAGCATTGCTGCCGTAATTGTAAATGGTGATGCCTTTTTCTTGTGACGTGCTGTATTCGTCGTTTGATTGTGTTTTGACATAATTTTCTAATAGAGCACTTGAGTCCCAATTGCTACGAGATTGGTTGAGTGTGAAGTCGGTTGTGCCGGTGTTTGCAGCAAATTTCATGCGGACTTGTCCGTCGCTAAAGGCTACAGGGCCGTTGAGCCGGTAGCCATCGGGGCGATAGCCAGGATATGAGGCATCGATACCAGCTTGCGCGGCAGCAACACGTACTGAGAGATTTGGTACATTGAGGTAAGTAAAATAGCCGCCAAAAAGCACGAGTGCCATGCAGCCAAACACTGCACCGACGATACGACTACGGAATGATTGCTGTGCGCGATGTTGTTTAGAATTTGCTGCCGGAGCATTGTCGAGAGCTTCTTTGATTGCAGCTTGCTTGAGTACGCTCGCTGCAGGTACAGATGCTTGGGGTGTGTGTTTGGCAGCGGCTTGAGCTTGATGTGCTTTTGTGACAGCTGGATGTTGAGGAACTGCAGCAGGTGCCTTGGCGGCATGCGCACTTGGTCGAGTGTGGGACACAGGTTGCATAACAGGTTGCTTTTTTTGAGGTGCGAGCTGTACTGCTGGCGACTGCTGGCGATTAGAAGTTGATTTCATGCCATCGAGACGAGCGCCACGAGTAGGTAGTATCTGATGACTCGTTGCCGTGTGGTGAGCTGGTTTTTTTGTAAACTGACGGTTAAGCGTCGTAGACTTTTGGGTCTTGTGGTGAATAGTATGTGCGCCGGTGGGCGTAGGCGACTGCTTTTGTGCTGGCTGTGGCTGAGGCGCTGAGGTTCGAAGGGCTGCGCGCGATGCTCGCTGTTCTTGTGCCACCGGTAGACCGGTGCGTACATCGTATTCGCGGCCATTAATAGTGACTGTCTGTTTTTGACTCATCTTATCCCCCAATAGTAATGTTAGTACACCGAAACCGCTTATGCCTCGCAGGTGTTACACCTATAATAGCACTTCATTGCGAGTTTTCAACCCATATGTATTTTGTAGGCGAAGATTGCTATACTTATATATAGATATGTATCATCCACCAACAAAACGTGTACGTTTTTTGCGAAAGTTTACTGTGCTCAGTATTATGACTATCGTAGTGCTTTCTGGAGCAATTATTTTGGTAGCGTTGACACTTGGCTATAGCTTTACCGCAGAGGACAGATCGGAAGAGCGTCGTGTAGGGAAAGAG
>CALGUM010000119.1 GCA_937902295.1 uncultured Candidatus Saccharibacteria bacterium
TGTTCGGTATTTATCTTTGCCTGTTCGCTAATAGCCATTGCCTGGGCGCTGATACCACTCATGCCTCCTTTCGCAAGGTCTTGTGCAAATTTTTCGCCACGCGTGACGGGTTCGTAACCAGCAATGAGTGCGCCCTTTGCTCGCTCGGCAGGACTCAATCCGCCACCCTGCTCGCCGGCTTTGTAGTTAGAAAAATGGTCTGACTTACTAGTATTGAGGACATTTTCGTTGAGGCCTTGTTGAGCTTTTCGCAGGTACGCTCGTTGACGCATGCGATCACGCGCCCCGCCCAACCCTCGTCGTTTTTTGTCTCCCGTACGACGCAGTGCGCCAACGTCACGTGCGTTGTTGTGTCGCTGCACAAGGTCTTCTGTGCGCTGCTTGGCTTTGTTAAAGAAGCGATTGTTTGACACCACGCCGCCAAACCTATTAAGCACGCCACCAGACAGCCGTGCAAGTAGCGGTGTAATAGCTAGAGGAAGTGCCATAATCGCGAGACCAAAGAGCTGTAAGGTAATGTCACCGGTACTACGCGCTAGGTTCGAGTTGAGCACCAGAATACCAGCCACTTGCGAGACACCGAATACAATCGCTATCATTGGGAATAAGAGGAGCATCGAAGAAAATAGTTTGAACCACTGGTTGTACCACTTCTGTGTGTTGGGCAGCAGTGTACAGGCTATAGCGATCGGAGCTAGGATAATAAGGATAAGAATCAATGCATAGCGCCCTACCATCATGATGACGGCAATAAGGAATGAAAGCAGTGCACCGACCAGTAACGGCAGCATGGCAACTACAGACGCAGTCAGAAGAATATATGCACCGCCAGCAGCTGCCCCACCAAATACGAGAATGTTTTCGACTTCGCTAGACCAGGTAGATGGTTTGGTGAATGAATCGGGTTCGATAGCTTTGATGATGTCCTTGAGGGACGTACCCACGATATTTGACAGATCTACCGCAACAATACAAATGTAGTACGACACATTGACGAGAATCGCAGTAAGGATTATTTTTGGCAGCAACTTCTTAATACTGTAGTTGTTCATACCGCGACCTGTGAGTTGTGAAAAGATTATAGCCATAAACCCGATGATGAACATAACATTGGCAAAGTTACTAATAAGCGACCATGCTCTATAAAGCGAATCACCGGCAGGTTCACCTCTGTTAAGGGGGCTGATGACAAAGAACTGCGAAAGCCCATCAAATGCAGCGTCGGTGACATTTGCCATAAACCGCGAGAGGGGGCAAATAATCCACCCTATGTAACGGATAGTGCACGACTCGCCTCCCTCGTAGTCGATTGTGTTGAGCAAGGCGCTATCGATCGACGAGGCGTGGACATCGACGCCCGAACGATCCTGGATGCAGGACTTAAATGATTCAACTCGCTGGTATTGGTTGTGCAGAGTGACCGCATACCTTTCGCAGTATTGCCATATGACGTTGTAGGATTTTTTGGCTTGATCGACACATCGATCGTAATCATTAGTGAGAGGTGGGGATGGTCCGAGAGGACGAGCGGGCGGAACAAACCCGGTGTTTATCGTGCCGCAGATACGGTGAGTGTAGCGGGTCGTTTCGTTCTCGCGTGATGTACCGAGTTGCTCTTTAAATATTGATAAGTCGCTGTTTGCACCCATGTCACCCCGGATCTTAAATGGCTGCGTTAATCCTTCTGTAGCTTTATTGATTTCTGCGGTAAGAGCAGGTTCTGTTCCTATAGATCGGCCCACAAAAGCTCGTTCGCAGGGCTTGTCTACACTTAAGGAGCTTGTGAATCCCCCTTCAACTTTAGATGCTGTCACCGCAACACCAGAAGTGCCATCGATGCTGCCACCTAGCGCATATTCATATTTTGTCGACGCGGTAAAGGTACCATCGTTATCCGACGAGAGATCGAAGTGTAGCGTGGAGTAGGTGCAACTATTGTCGCCTTGCGACACGGTGACACTAATCCCCTCGGCGATAAAGCGCATAGGGCCACGTGTGGTGCGGTCCAGGGTGAATCGAGCCGAATTGTCGATGGAGTGAATGTCGCTTTCACTATCTTTTTCGTTGTTTGAAAAGAACGGATGTTGAATGATTATAGCATCGGGTCCATCCCAGTACGCCTTGGGATCAACAGCGGAGGCTGGCATAGGAGAAAGTGTAGTTAAAGTGACTGCGGCGGCAATCCCTAGTATTCCCTGCAGTAGCGCACGACCTAGAGTCATAGGTGATTCCTCCCTGCTTCTCTCGTACTAGCCGTCATAACAGTGCTGAGCTTACTGTCGCTCGCAGCCAAGCGGTAGTTGGCTTTGATCGCGTCGCCTTTTGTGCTATCAATTGCACCGGCTGCTATGGCACGACTAATACCTTTGTAGGTGGCTTCGTCCTGAGTGGCCATAGTAGAGGCAGTAAACGCCCCATTCTTATCGGCGTTTGCGTACAAGCTGTTTACAAACTCTTCTTGGCCTGCAGGGCGAGGGCCTGATGCTGTTGGATCTGACGGACTCAAGGTGCGCTGTAAATTCTGGGCCGATAGGTGGGCAGCGGAGTCACCAATACCCGAGGACTGTGCGGCTTTGAGTATGATGTGTTTTTGTAGTTGGGTGAACTCACTGCTTTGTGCATACAGCTGGCCGAGCATTTCCTCGACAGCTTCGATATTACCACTCTGGAATACCGCATCGATCGCTGCAGCTTGCTCGCTATCACTAATGGAACCATACTCACCTTGCCGCGTGGCCATTTGCTGCAATTTACTGTCGTCATAATCTTCAATATTATGCTGGATGAGTGTGTTTGCAGCCTCGTATTCTTCGAGGGCTTCTTTGAGGACGTTACCCTGAATGTGATCAAGCATTTGATCCTTGAGTTCTTTTCCTGCGAGCCTACCAGCTGCCAAGCTGCCGATTTTTTTCTGTTGACCGGCTAGATAACGCTGTTGAGCACGTGCAGCATTTCGTTTGTGCTGGCCATATTTTTGTTGCCTGCGCTGATCCGATCGTATCAGTGCGCCATATCCAAGTGCGCCCGTGCGCCCATTGAGGGCACGTGATTGCTGTTGCGTCTTTTGATCTTTTTTAAACTCCTCTGCTCGGTTTTTCGCACGATCAAACAGCCCCTTGTTTGGATTGTTGACGATACCACCAAACCTATTGAGCACACCACCTCCTACTTTCATGAGGAGTGGGAGTAGGAACAGAGGGATCACTTGTATACCCAAAGAGAAAATCATGAGAATTTCTTGCCCGCTCTGTGCCGCGGTATCACGGACAACCTGCGCAGCGATTTGTGAGCCGGAGAATATCAAGGCAAAAGCTGGATACAGCAGCAAGAGTTGTGTAAAAATTGTACGCCACTTATCAAAATAGGACTTTGTGTTTGGTAGAACGAAGAGGATAAACGCAAATGGCGCAAACGCTACAAAAATGATAATAAGTGCCTGGCGAAACAGCAACATCAAAAATGCGGTCACCAGGGCAACAAATGCCATGATCATAATAGGTACAAGTGCCGCCAGGTTGCCGAGTAAGACTACCGTGCCAGCTGCTGCCCCTCCGAGGAGTGTGATAGACGCTGTGACATTTTGCCACCCTCCGTCGAATGCCCCGCTGCCGATCGCCGCGCCCTGAACCGACGTGTTATCGTTGAGAATTCGATAAATAGAATCCCCCATGATATTGGATATATCGACAGCCACGCCGCAAATTACATACGACAAATTCACCAGCAAGGCACCGACAATAATACGAGGCGCGAGAGCGCGGATGCCATAGGTCTGCAGTCCCCTGCCAGTAACTTGTGCATAAATAGCTACTATGAAAAACACAATAAACAATACATTGACGATATTTCGCGCGTGTTGCCATGTGCTATACGCGGCACTGTTTGGTCCACCAGGATTTTGCTGAAACGGCGCGAGGACAAGCCAGTTTATGAGGATAGAGAAAATTTTGTCGTTCATCGAGGCGATGAAATTAAATGCTGGACATAAAATCCAACCCAGCATACCGAGTGAACATTCGGTATCATCGGGTGCTGGTGCACCTTCGCTCGTTGTAGCTATGGGGTCGACATCCATAGGCTGTAAGCTCGGCGGTTGTATGACCGAACTGACTATACGATCGACAAACGCCTGGAGGTGACCCGCATTTCGAAAATAGCCTTTGTCGACAAGTTCATTTTTGCCTTCGAGACAGCTCACGAACTTTTCTTCGTCGAGCGGTGTATCCCATTCTGCTTGCTCTTTGAGGTTACCAAGCGGCTTGAAAATCCCACTGGAACCAGCGGCATCGGCATAACAGCGCTGCACAGCAGTATCGACGTCATTGATACATGACTGTGAATTAGCAACTACATTACAATGGTCGGTAGTTTGTTCGCGAGCTGCTTGCATGTAGGCGTAGTACAGCAAACGATTATCGGCACGTACAACGTATTCATCGAAGGCCATCCCTCGGATACCAAGAATATGCCCCGCGAGTGGTGCAAGTGCTGTAGTAGTGTCATCGTAGGGTGCGATGAGTCGATTGAAATGATTGTAATATGGGAGGTTGCACTGCAGGTCGGAGTCTTGTATATGAACAGGAAATCCTCCTCCTATTATTGCGCCATCAATCCCCGCAGCTGCGGCATTCAATGTGTTACCAGAGAAAACAAGATGGTCTTTAGCGAGGGTTGCTCCTGATATATCGCTAGGTATTGAATCCAGACTTGCCACAATCTCTTCTTTGATTTTACCCCAACGAAACATGCCGTCTTCTTGATCATCTTTTAAATCAAGTTCGACACCACTACTTGGCGTAATGTTCAGGAATATAGCAGGCCGATCACTAGCCTTGCTTTGTGTCTTGTCCCATAATTTCGTCGGTACCGAACCAGTTTTGCATGTTTCGGAGTGCATTTGTGTAATCGAAGGATTTACATCCATAGCGTTACCTTCTACCTTAAACGCAGACACTCCACCATCTACGTCTTCGTCGAAGACGAACTTGACGTCCTTGCTGTATTGCCCAGCTTTTCCATATACCGCATTCCCATCGTAGTAATAGTATTCATTACTATCACCGCGTTCTGGGCGAATCTGTTCGCGGCCAGATGAAGTAGTGGTGTCTTCGTCTGCGTTTGCGTACACAAGAGCAGTGTCACCAAAGAGCGAAATAGCCTGCGAAAAGATCAAGGCAACTAATAGTAGTCTCGTTATATACCGTCTCATGGTGTGCCTCCGCCGCCGCCATTTCGGTTACGCAACCAGTTTTCAATATTCGCTTGTTCATGATCAATGTGAATACGCGCCATCTTAAGTAGGGGGTCGCGGTTCTTGTCAACTTGTGAAGCAGTATGTTCGACAGAGAGCGCTTCGTATGCGGCGTCACGATGTTCTCGCAACTTCTCTTGACCTTTAACGAGTAGTTCAGCATCGGTGTAGGTTGCGTTTGGATCTTCTCTACCCAGTTCCATAAGGAGGTTGGTATCACCATTTTCAATACGCTCAACAACATCTGCTATTGGCATGAGCGCGTCTTTGTCTACTCCTGTCGCATACTCACTCGCACTAAATTCATCACGTGCAAGGCTAGGTATCACGGCGCTTGATATAAAGTTTGTATCCGTTATTTGACGTTGCAGGACGCGGTCTCGCACGTCACTATTGCCAAGGAATGGAATTTTCTCCGATGCACCTGATTTGTCGGAATACTGCAGAAGTGTTTGCGTCTGCTGCTCATCCATAGTGTAGGAACCTTTCATCATTTCGAGAATGGCACCGACGTCACCTACCGAAGCAAGGCGCATGATAGCCGCTTCTTTTTCGAGTGCAGAGATTGTTCCCTGCTGTGCGAGGGCCTTACCGAGGAGTTCATTGCGGGGCACGTTTTGCATTTCAACAGATTTTGCCTCGACATCTTTTGCATGAGCTTTGACTTTTGCGTGAATCACATGGTGCTTGGCGCGCCGCATGTCATCCAGGTCGGTTGACTGAGCAAGTTGTTGTTGCAGGGCCTCGCCCTTTGTTTTTCCACCCAAAAAGGTTGGAGTGTCGTCGTCGATCGCAGATCTGAGATCCGCTTCGCCTGCGATATCACGCGTATCGGCAATTCTCTTGTCGCGCGCCTCTCGTCCCATTCTACGGATACGCGCATTGGCGCGAGTGCGTCGAAGAGGTACTTTTGCGCCCAAGCTATTCTGATCGAGCGTGACTGCTTTGAGGTCTTTTCGATTGGAGAGTTTTTTTGAGTATTCTTCGGATTTTTTACGGAGGGCCTTGCCTGGCGTCTGTGAAATGCCGCCCCATCGATCGATTAAACCACTTCCGAGTTTCATGACTGCAGGGGTGAGAAACAGCGGAATAATTTGTGCGCCGAGCCCTGCAATAGAGAGTACAACTGAGTCATTTGCTGCCGCCGATGATCCTATCGCTGTACTTGCAATATATCCTGCTCCGTACAACAGAGATACTGCAGGAAATACGAGTAATATCGGTATAAATAGAGTTCTCCATTTATCGAAATAGCGGGTAGTGTTTGGCAGAATCATTGCCGCAAATGCAAGTGGAGATAAGACAATAAATACGATGATGAGTACTTGGCGAATCATCAGAATGAGGACTGTAGTAACGATTGCGACGACAGCAGAGGTCAGGATGGGTAAGAAAACGGCAAAGCTTCCGTACATTATAAGCGCCGTGCCTGCGCCTGCGGTCGCAGTTATCAAAAGAATACTCCCCGCAAGTTGACTCCATGTGTCGTGGCCTGCCCTGCTTGCGCCATCGACAAGACTGCCATCGGCAATCGCCTGGTTGCCTGCCGCCTCCATCACATCCTTGAGAGTGCCACCGATAATATTCGAAAGATCTACCGCGATCGCAGATACATAAAACGAAAGATTGACGAGCAATGAAGCGACAATAATTCGTGGTAACATGCGCTTGATGCTGTAATTGCTCACAGCTACACCGGTGATGTGCGCATAGATTATGATGAGGAACGCAACTACAAACAACCCATTGGCGATGCCGCGAAACAGCGACCAGGCCACATATGTTCCCGATTCGTTGCCAGCACTATCGAGTATAGTAAAAGGCGGCACATTCAAGAATACACTCAACAAGGCAAATGACGCATCAGTCAGTTCCGCGAAAAATATTGTAAACCCACACAATAGTCCACCAAAGAAGCCTGGTATGCCGCAGGTGGCGTGATCTGCTGGTTGATCGTTCGCTATGCCAGACACATCGGCATCTGTCGGGGCTGGTCCTAGTATAGTTGGTTCAACGGCCGATACAGCAAGTGGGGTCGCCAGCGCGCCTAGCGTAATGCTGGCAATGCACGCTACAATTGCGGCGAAAAGAGTAAGACGCGTGAAAGTCGACATTATCGTGCCATCCTTTCAATTCCTGCACGCGCACTCGTCTTGATTGTGGCATTAGCCTGAGGGGTTCGGAGGCTAGTATCAGCCGTCTGCTTGAGCTGTGCTGCCGTAGTAGCATCTATCGCACCCGTGTCTATGAGTGTATTAATGCGATCAATCGTGTGTGACGACTGATTTGCAAGCGTATTGACGCCGTATTTTGAACCTTGCGCGGATCTGACTATCAGAT
>CALGUM010000120.1 GCA_937902295.1 uncultured Candidatus Saccharibacteria bacterium
CAGCCGCGCCGAGCGGATCGGTGGGTACACTTATATTTGGAACCTTCGCGCTCGGTGTTCAATCCATACCGTTTTTTATTACTCCATTGCTCCTGAAAGTAGGTGGCGGACTACTCAATAGGTTTGCCGGCATCGTCAACAATCCTTCTAAGGGTCTCATCGACCGGGGTCGTAAGCGTGTCGACCAGTGGGCTACGAACAAAACAAATGTTCGCGAAGCCAATGCACTTGTCGGCAATAGCCAAGGCTTACACGCAGCAATCACTCGGCAACGCAGTCGGCGTCAAAAAGTAGCCGACAGCCACAAAAAACAACTTTCCAGCCCTACGTCCGGTGCATTTGGAGAATTCGCCACGTCTGAGGAAAATCGTAAAAAACTTGCAGATAAGGCAGCACGAAATACCGGCAATCCTTGGACAGAGAAGGGTATCGCCACACAAGAGGGTACTGCAAATCGCCTCGAAGGTGAGCTTGCAGGTGCTTCGCTTGCCCTGGAGGTAACCGATATCGATGCCGCCGAAGCGACTCTTATTGATCAAAAATATACGATGCAAGATCTTAAAAATGTCATAGACAATAACGTTCATAAAGACGGGTCTACAGTAACCGACGACGAAAAAGCCGCAGCTATCAAGCGCCTTGCGAGTCAGAGTGGGCAAGATGTTGAGCAGATCCACAAGTTAATGGATCTCGTAGCAGACATGGACGATGGAGGTAAGAGTGCTCTAGCGCTTGCCGCAGGTATTGATGCGAGTGGTGTTGCGTCGTCTGCCGCACATCTCAATAAAAACACCACTACCCGCATGCGTCAGAGCGTACAGCGAGGTGAAAAAATCCAAAACTCTGAGCAGACAATCGTGAATGCTGCCAATCGAGGGGCTTTCAACGCCGAAACACTTTCTGTGCAATCTGCAGGGACTGTCGCGAAGCTCGCCCAATCCAAACATCTCATGGATCCTGCCACCCAACAAAACCTGATACGAAGCCGAGATAACATAAACAGCCGAGATAAATTGCGTGCAAACCAATCCGCTCAAGCACGACGAAATATGCAGAGATTTTAGTTTTGTTTTTTAGGGTTTTTAAGAGATAATGAATGTAGCTTATGTTTAAGAAATTTCTAGGGGTAGGCGGGGCGATTTGTATTGTTGCCTTTTTTGGGGCATTTTTTTCTGCGCCACCACTTCATGCTGCGGGCGAAACTTATACGTGGCTTGACTACTCGTCGATAGGCGCACAGGGCGGGGAGTACCGTAATAATATTGACGACGGCTCCTATGGCAATGTACTCGAGTTCATTCAAAGAGACGATAATCCTGCTGTGTTCGAAGTTGGGTTAAATGTCGACGACTGCGAAGGAAAGCTTATCCTGACCTTTTTGTCTGGCTCGCGCTCGCAGGCAACTATATCAAGCACAGGAGACTGTGCACTTGCAAACACCATAGATCGTACTGTCACAGTAGTTGGCAACACCACCATCAACAGCGCAGTGAATGAAGAGAGTCAGAAGATGCTCGAAATGTTCAGTAACATTTCGTGCGAAACGCAAGGATATAGCGACGAAGACAGAGAGTTTTGTAGACAAACGGCAGAAGTGAACCATCAACAAGCCGCTGCCACGTGCCGTGCTCAGCATGACTTTACAACGCGGACGTACCTTGCGAATCTCTATCTCGACTGTATCGCCGATGCACTTGGAATCGAAAGACCAACCAGTGACAAGCCGGAAGAGTCAGAGGAAGCGACGAGTACTACATGTGCTATAAAAGACGTCGGATGGATAGTGTGTCAGGTGTTACAGTTCATGGCGTGGCTCACAGACAGAGCGTTTGATTTACTCTCGATGTTTCTGGAGGTTGAACCTCTCAAGCAATACGCCGATACTAACACTGCTGTAGGTGCGTCCTCCAGTGATTCACCCCTATATTCTGCGTGGAAAATCGCGCTTGGGTTTGCCAATGTAGTGTTCGTGTTTGCATTTGTATTCTTGATATTTTCGTATGTCACAAACCAGGGACTGAGCAATTACAACATCAAGACTATCGGACCTCGGCTGATTATTGCCTCACTCCTCGTCAATCTTTCGTTCTTTATCTGTGGCGTCGCTGTTGACCTCTCGAACATCTTGGGTGGCACACTGCGCACGACGCTTGTTGATATGGTGCCTCCCTCAAGTCGCACGAACTACAAATCGTGGACAGAGTTAACAGAAAGCATCATGGCGATTACGCCGACAGACGAAGCGTATAACAATAAAAATAATCCCGAAAGTGAAGAGGGGGATGAGCCCGATCCAGCTGAGAACGCGGATACCGAAGAAGATGCCGCGCTCATGCCAACACCTACTGTAGCCGTGTTTTCTGGCGTCACACTGGTTGGAGGTGCGGTGCTCCTAGCCAACCTCTCAGTACTTGTGCCGTTTATGGCGGCGGCACTCGCAGCAATTGTGACCGCACTTATTCTTTTGGTGATTCGCCAAGCTGTCATCATCTGTTTGATTATGATTGCTCCTATCGCGTTTGCGCTGATTATTCTACCCAACACCAAGCAGTGGTTCGACAGATGGGCTGATCTATTTACGAAATTTCTTTTGCTGTATCCAGCCGTATCTCTGGTATTTGGCGCTTCCTACTTAGCATCAAGTGTGGTGGGCGCGCAGGCGGCTCAGCATAGCCAGTCGTTCCTCGCTATGTTTGCACTAGGTATTCAACTGATCCCACTCCTTATCACTCCGCTCATTCTCAAACTCAGCGGGGGACTCCTTGATCGTTTTGCTGGCATCGTCAACAATCCCAACAAAGGCCCTCTCGACCGCATGAAAAACCGCGCCAAAGAATTCCGTCAAGACCGCAAGGCGCAGCAGCAAGGACGCTCGGCGGCAAGTGCGGGTGGATTTAAACCTGACCCCTCAAAGCGTCCTGAGGCTAATTTTGTTGGGCGACTCACACACATAGCAAGAAAGCCAAATGCCTCACTGCAACGGCGCAAGATGCGGTCTGACGCAGCACATGCGGCTGTTGCAAGCAAGCTCGATGAGGCGAAAGGCGAGGCATTTAGCGATCGTAGTGCCATTCTGTCTGCCGCCAAAGGTATAAAAGACGGAGAGTTCCGCGATTCGCTCATAGAAGAGTCGCTCGCATACGCTGCCAAAGATCTCAGTGATGTAGAAGTCTCTCGTGTTGCTGCAACTGTCGCACGCTTTGAGCAAGAAAACCGCGAGGGTCACGTCCATGCAATGGCTATGAGTGGTATGGACGAGCACGGAAAGGCACTTACTGATATAGAGCATGCGGCGGCCATACAGATGGCAGCAAACGCTGCGACGTCCGACAAGGCACACGAACTTATTGCACAGTCCGGAAATATTAAAAGTAGTCTTGTCCGTCGCACATTGGCTGACTCCTTACGAAAGCAAGGCTTTAGCAAAGAAAATACTCACTTCGGTGGCGCTGCACTCAATGGAGTAGCGGAAGGCGCATTTAAGTCTCAGGCGG
>CALGUM010000121.1 GCA_937902295.1 uncultured Candidatus Saccharibacteria bacterium
GCAAAGTCACTCATATCCATAGAGCAATGGGGGGTGCAGCAATGGCGATCCATGGAGTTTGCCTTTGCTTTCGCGCAGAATATGAACATAGCTAGCGATGCAGGCGTGCCAGATTTGTCGCAGGTGACGAGTATGCGAGGTATGTTTACCTATGCGTACACTTTTAATTCTCCAATAAATGATTGGGATGTGAGTAATGTTACCGAGATGGGCGGCATGTTCCAGCTCGCGGTGTCGTTCGATCAACCCCTAAACGGGTGGGATGTAAGTAACGTGACTGATATGGTGTATATGTTTGCACAGACTTCGTCCTTCGACCGTCCGTTGGGTTCATGGAGTCTGAATAGTGAAATTGATACGATGGGTATGTTTGAGAATTCAGGCATGAGTGTCGCTAACTATGACGCCACTCTTACTGGTTGGGTGACGAGTAATGACGTTCGGTCAGGGGTCTCATTTGGTGCACGTGATCTTCGTTACTGCAATGCAGCTAATGCTCGCACTGCACTTATCGAGGAATAGGGTTGGAATATAGAAGGTGACGTGCAGGATTGTTCGCCGTCTTCTTCTTCTTCTTCTGTTATCACAGACGTGAGCTTTGCGCGAGAGGGCGACAGGCTTGTTATGACAGTTACAGGCGAGGATCTATTACTGGGAGCGGAGACCGATGAGGAGATTGAGGGTAATGGAGCGATATATGCTATTGTTTACGCTGCCGAGGTGTATGTAAACGGAGATAGACAGAGGGTGTGCATGCCTGATGGTATACCACAAGAGGAGCAAGAATCTTTTTGGATATTCTACTCGGCTACCATTACAGCACCCTGCTTCGACTATATGAATGGTGAGACTTACGAACGTCTCTTCTCCAACACACAATTCAAAATCTGGCTGCCAGACCATTTCGACACCACTGCGCCCGGCACTGTACGAATTTGGAAGACGCCAGAGTACGCATTCAATGCAGATGCTGCTCCTACTCCCACCGAAACGACCCAGCCGCTTGCACCTGTGAGTACCACTGTACCCGTCGCCGCTGCGCTTCGTACTGCCACCCTCGAAGTATCCGGTGGCGAATGTGCGAATATCGATACACCAAGCACGCAGCTGCTTGCTCCAGATACTGTTACAGCCCCAGCTGATACCACCATTCTTGGTGGAGTAAGCTTTGAACTGACCTGTAGCGAAGTTGGAGGAAGTACTACCGTGAGTCTTCGCCTTGATACTGAGTACTCAGACACAAGTGTACTCTCTGCCTATAAAGATCTTACAGGTAATGGCACGCTTGTACCTGCAGACGTTACATTTGTGAATCGTAATGGTGCCACGTATGTTGAGTTCCCGCTAACCGATGGACTCACTAACACTGACTCTAACCTCGTGGATGAGGATGGAGTAGCCGATGGGAGGATTGTGGATCCGCTTTACATTGGCATACTGGCAAGTGCTACTGGCGTTGGTGAGGGTGACGGAGATAGTTCGGTTGTACCAGGTGGCGCCAGTGCGGGTAGTATGACTCCCGGAGCACCTAATTCAGGATTTGGTGCAGTTGTAGATGAAGTGACCTCACGAGTTGCTACGGCAAGCTGGGTTGCAGTGCTTATTGTACTTGGAAGTATAGCCATGGCGACTGGTGTCAGTATCGCTCGAAGAGCACGTACGTCGCAGTAAGCGGTATGATCAGATTTGACCGAAGCGGCGCTTTGGTCGTCGTTCTTTTCGGGCAATATGGTGACGTGCTAATCGATTAATGTGCAGTGTGGATATGAGAGGTAATGCAGCATAGCGGAGTGTGACCGCCCAGAGAATAACTCCAATTATAAGGAGCATGGTAGTTGGTGGTAGCGAATGACCTGTACCCGGGATTGCACCTAGTAATAAGAACGCGAGCAGAGCGTCCATCACGCCAGAATTGAAAAACAAGAAGAGTGCGATGATGCATATCGTCGCCACTACTATGTGTTTTATCATGCTCGTACTCCACCAAAGTTAATAGTATATATTCATAATGTAGCACCTCTGTCAATTAGGTGCAAATATAAGCTTTATGTACTATGTAGTTCTTTTCTCAACGGTAGGCGGCGGTGTTTACCGCAGTACTTTTCTCTTAGGTGGATAGTTTACAAAAAAATTGGTATAATAGGTCAATATGCCAGAGGTGATAAAAGTTGTTGGTGCAAAAGAGCACAATCTCAAGAACGTAAGTGTGGAAATTCCACGCGATAAGCTCGTTGTTATTACGGGCCTGAGTGGAAGCGGGAAATCGAGCCTTGCGTTTGATACGATCTACGCCGAAGGCCAGCGTCGATATGTAGAAAGTCTATCGAGCTATGCGCGGCAGTTTTTGGGCATCATGGATAAACCAGATGTGGAGAGTATTGATGGGCTGAGTCCAGCGATCTCAATCGACCAAAAATCGACCAGTCGTAACCCGCGTTCCACTGTCGCGACTGTCACAGAAATCTATGATTATTTACGCCTTTTGTATGCGCGCATTGGAGTGCCACACGATCCGATTACGGGCCGAGCTGTCACACGTCGCACAAAAGATGACATTATCGATGAAGTGATGAGTGTCAAAGAGGGCACGCGGATTATGTTACTTGCGCCAATTGCAAAAGACAAAAAAGGCGAATTCGCACATGTGCCTGAGCAGTATCGTCGCACTGGATTTGCCCGTGCTCGGGTAGACGGTGTAGTGTATTCGCTCGACGAGTTCCCCGATCTCAAAAAAAATGAGCGTCATAATATAGAGATTGTAGTAGATCGACTGGTCATGGCACCCGATATGCGCACACGCGTCGCACAGAGTGTCGAACAGGCGCTCGAAGTAGGCGGTGGAATCGTGGGTGTGTATTATGCCGATAGCGATGAAGTACAGCTATTAAGCCAACGTTATGCATCGCTCGACAATCCTGATATTGAGATTCCAGAGCTTGAGCCACGACTCTTTAGTTTTAACGCGCCACAAGGAGCCTGTCCTGTATGTACTGGCCTTGGTACGCGCCTCGAAGTCGATCCAGATTTGGTGTTTAATCCAAATCTGACAATTGCAGAAGGGGCAATTCGCCCTTACAACCGTGTCAATAGTGATGCCTGGTGGCTTAAACGTCTTAAAGAAGTAGGGCGCGTGCATGGGTTTAGCTTGCAAGTGCCAGTGCGTGATCTCACAGACGAGGCATTACAAAAGGTGCTCTACGGTACAGGTTCGGAGAAGTACCGGGTAGAGCTTGGTTCGAGTCGTTCGTATGAATCCGTGTATGAGGGTGTGATTCCAAATCTAGAGCGTCGCCACAAAGAGACAGACAGTGAGTTTATGCGTAAAGACATCGAACGTTTTATGCGTGAGCGCAAGTGTCACGCCTGTAAAGGTGCGAGGCTCAAGCCAGTAGTGCTGGCAGTGACAATTCATGGGTACAATATTATGGATATCTGCAATCTCGGTATCGATGAGGCGCTTGAACTCTT
>CALGUM010000122.1 GCA_937902295.1 uncultured Candidatus Saccharibacteria bacterium
GCGTATTTTGACTACAAAGACGTCAAAACGCTGATGCGTTACCTCGATCCTTACGGTAAGATCGATCCAATCGGCAAAACTGCCCTAAGCGTTAAGCAACAGCGTCAGCTCGCAACAGCGATCAAGCGTGCACGTCACCTTGCGTTGCTTCCGTTCGTCACAAGTAACTAGACGTCACGTCTGTTAGAGCGCATCCGCTGTGGGTGCGCTCAGTACATACGTGAACCAATCAATAAGGAGAATTATATGTATCAACCAACTGATCTCAAAAAAGGCACCGTATGCCAGATTGATGGTAAGCCGTACCGCGTGATTGAGTATGCACAAAAGGTAATGGGTCGTGGTGGTAGTATTGTGAACGTGAAGCTCAAGAACCTCATCGATGGTAGTGTTATTCCCAAGACATTCAAGGGGCAAGAGAAGATTGAGCCAGCCGAAGTGAACAACAAAACAGTGCAGTTCCTGTACAAAAACGGCGATGCCTTTAACTTTATGGATCCAGAGAGTTTTGATCAGTTCGAGTTGGGTGCAGATATCGTCGATAGCGCGACGGGTTACCTCAAAGAGGGTGATGAGCTGACTCTGCAGTTTTTCGATGGTAAGGTAATCAATGTTGAGTTGCCAAAGAACCTGTATCTTGAGGTGACATATGCCGAAGATGTCGTAAAAGGCGATACCACCAGCAGTGTACTCAAAGACGCCACACTCGAGACAGGGCTAGTTGTGAAAGTCCCCGCATTCATTAAGACAGGCGATATTATCTCTGTCGATACAGCAACGGGCGAATACCGCGAACGCAAAAAATAAATGAAGTATCGACTTGATCAGCTATTGGTCAAAAAGCAGCTGGCGACGTCTCGTTCGCAGGCGGCAAATCTTATTCAGCTCGGGCAGGTAACAGTACGCGGCAGTGTGGTAAAAAAGCCCGGCGTGATGGTGGACGACGCAGCGTCGGTACACGTCACCGCAACGGAGCGGTATGTAAGTCGGGCGGGTCTTAAGCTTGCCAGTGTTGCAGAATTGCTCGACATTACGTTTAAGAATAAAATTGTCCTCGATGTCGGTTCAAGTACGGGCGGGTTTACTGATTATGCGCTGCAACACGGCGCGCACAAGGTATACGCGGTCGATGTGGGTACCGAGCAGCTACATCCAAGCCTCAGGGGTGACGATCGAATTCGGCTCTACGAAAAGACTGATATTCGTGCAGTGCGTCTAGAGGGCAATGCGAGCGAGCAAGAGGCGAGCGGAGTGATGCTCGAAGTGGCACCAGATATTATTGTGATCGATGTATCGTTTATTAGTCTGCGCGATATTTTACCACACATCGCCTCGCTTACAGCACCGCACACCCAGGTGGTTGCGATGCTCAAACCTCAGTTCGAAGCCGGTCGACACCAAACCAATAAAGGTATTATCAAAAATAACGCAGTACGACGACAAATACTCGCGGACTTTGAATTGTGGGTGGACCGATATTTTGCTGTGCGCGCCAAGCGAGATAGCGATGTGGCTGGCGCAAAAGGGAATGTGGAGCGGTTCTACCTGCTCACGCCTCGTACGTAGGTATTGAAATAAATAGTTTTTTATGGTAAAGTATGTATACTGACCCCAGTGTGTGGTTGGTAGAGTATGTTCACTTCCGAGCATACCCTTAACAGTTCAGTGGAGAGGAAATGCTATGCGACGTTCGCTCACGCGTTCTCGGATCATGGTCACGGTGGTAGTTGGGGCGG
>CALGUM010000123.1 GCA_937902295.1 uncultured Candidatus Saccharibacteria bacterium
GTCGAGTAGTAACCTTGTCTATATCGTCATCTAGCTCGGAAGATACCCCGTCGCTACCCTTTTCTGCATCAGAGGATGAAGCTTCTGCCGTAGAGACTGAAGCTGAAGTTGGTTCAGTATCAATATCAGAACTGGCACCAGAGACTTCGGCGGCATCAGCAGCTTCACGAGCGGCCAATCGTTCATTTCCTGTAGTTTGACGGCGTGCGCCTCGACTAAACTCACGTTTAATTTCTGCTGCAGCGCTAGTATCGCCGTACTTTTCAGCTGTAGTCATTAAGTCTTTTAGTTCGGCGTCGCTCTTATCGCTATATATACCTTTCGAATCCTTGTCGAGGCTCGACTCAGCTTCAGCCACTGCAGGCTCATCAGTGTACAAATACTCATACACATCCAGGCCCTTGCGAGCCCTATCATAATCCTCTAGAGTTAGCGATCCGCTTTCTAAAATAACTTCTCGACGCTTAGATTCTAACCGTCTAAGCTGATTATCTACATGAGTGACAGCATCGTCACTGTCCATGCCGTTTGATATTTGCCTACCTATCATATCGCCGCGTTTCTGCGTAGCTTTCAAGTCAAGGTCAGCAATCAATTTAGCTTGAGCCAGCTCAATATTCGGTCGGCCATCGATTGGCTCTTCATTAAGTAAAGACTTAATTCGGTCTCCGTAAGCCGTCGCGTAAGCGTCGCGGTCTTCTTGCGTTTTCCCATACTTTCGGTCGTTGCGCATCTGTTCAATCAGGCCAACTTTTGGATTTTTAGCGTCGGATATAACCTCACCAGTCTCGGGGTCACGAACCGTACTATTACCAGAGCCGTAAAGTTCAAACTCCGCCATACTGTTGGCAGCTGGAAGACGATCTTTAAATGCTGTATTGCGCAGTTCTACATCCGCCTCATACTCACGCTGCTCCTGATTGAATTTTATATCCTCTGCCGCAGCCTCTTCCATATCTCTCATACTACCGTCACCTTCGTAGCTTGCGTACCCTTTTCTCAGCGTACGTGCTTCGTCTGATAGATACGCCATCTCTTCAGCTAGTTCTACGTTATTTATACGACCATCATCATCTAGGTCATCAAGTGTAATGTTGATTTTATTCGGGTTTTTCATAGTGGTGGAGTTCCTTTTTCGCTATACTTTTCTAATTAGTCTATGCTTGCATATTAACACAAATGTTATAAAAAAGCAATAGCTTTACCATAAAAACTATTGCTTTGCCACTCTCACCTACGCTAGTGTATTCTTACTGACCGAGGATTACTCTGTTGGCGTAGAGCCATGAGTATGGGTCGCCGGCATTGAGGTATTGCCCTGCCGCTGGAACCACCTGTATGTGTCCGCCAGTGAGCACATACTGGTTCATAGGCTCGGTGAGGTAATACTCACCCGACAAATTGACATTCGCATATGCCGCGATAGACTGCATCATGTCATAATTGAACACATACTTACTTACATTGACAGAAGTGCTCGGCGCTTGATCTGGCTGAGGTTTCTCGACAATCTGGTGATATCCGCCGTTTTCGGTAAATTCAATCACACCAAACTGACCGACAGCTTCTCTTGCGATTTCTGTCGATAGCATAGAGCTACCGCCTTCTGGCGTCGTAGCAATAAGTCGTGCGATGTCCGAACTGCCGTCTTGATTGTAGGTAAAGTCATCACCCATCGCTACCACTACAGACTCGCCGGGGCGTAAATACTGCGCGCACATACCCACGGGAATTGCGGTGCCATACTTACCGTTACTATCTTGATCAATATAGTAGAATTTGATATTGGCGGGTGGCGTAATGTACTTGATGTACTCTTGCTTGCCGCTCTGATTGAGGTACTCCTCTAGTCTCGTGTGCCGCGAATAATACGTCTCGAGCTGACGGTCACCTTGATTGACCACAAAAAATATCTCGGTAATACCTGCGCGGATACAGTCCTGCACAACGTAGTCGATGACAGGACGATTACCTATAGGAAGCATGCATTTTTCGATCGCTTTTGTCACAGGCAGTCGACGAGTCCCCCACCCTGCCACAGGGATAATTGCTTTTGTTATATTCATATTCATAAGTATAGCGCGTTACAGAGTACGCGGCAATTGCTACTAGCGTGCTATCTTGCGCATAAGATACACG
>CALGUM010000124.1 GCA_937902295.1 uncultured Candidatus Saccharibacteria bacterium
TGACTTTGCGTTTACCATCGCGTCCATCTCATTCTCCATATTAAGCATAGAGGCCTGCGGGAAATCACCAGTAATTACCACTGTATACACACCCGGAGCTGGATACTCGCAGGTATAGTCACCCGTGACATTATTTACTGGAACTATCGGGCCAGTGTTGTCGCAGTCGATGGTGTAGTTGTAGCCTTCACCGACAGTATGGACAATAAACTGCGCGTGATCCGCACCAGCTTTGCGAGTATCCACCTTCATGACAAAAGCGTCGGCAGAGTAGGCCGAGGCGCCAGACGACAGCATAAGCGAGACAGCGACGGCCCATAACAACGCCGAACATACAGTCGCAACGACTTCCATGCACCACGTGCCAGAATTTACATTTAGTGCGCTCATGCAACTACTCAACCCTTCATATTATAGACCTGCTGATGTTCTCGTATAACAGTCCCCACGACTCCTAGATGTGCTTTAGCACAACATAAGCGAAAAGGAGATACAATCGCTACTCCGGGGCGATAGACTCATACCACAGCTTGAGCTCTTCGAGTACATACACCTGGTGATCACTCAGGTCTGTCCGCACTGCTGCAGCCTGAAGCCTGTTCATAAATTCTGGTGTACGGCGCTCGATGCGCGCACTACGATATGCCTCGTACTGCTCACGTTCTTCTGGCAACAAAAACTGAGGGTAGTTGCGGGCCTTGTAGCGAGGGAATATATCTCGCAGACGCTCATCCTCAAACTTCGGCATCGTAAAATTCTTCATGTCGCTTGCAGTAGCATTGCGCACGGTCTCTGCACGCATCTTATCCATATCACGCACAAATCCATCATAGAGGTTACCTTCGGCATCAGGTAGGGGTGGAAAATCTGGCTTCTTCGACAATACAGAAGTAACTTTTTGGGCAAACTCTGGATTCTCTAGTACCGTACGTCGGTTCGCCTGCACTTCCTCAAGTGTCAGTGCCAGTTTACTCCAGCCATCCGCCTGCTCGAGTACGCCAAGTGGCGCTACGGCCGGGGCGCGATTAAACTGAATCTTTTTAACCGGCAGTGCCTTATAGGCATCATCGCGCTGAGCATATGGCGTGTTCATAATTGCTTCGAGTTCTTGCTCAGACTTGCCTATCCACTCTGATGGATCGTGGCGCAAATCATACACAAACATATTGCCATACTCAGCCTCGGCAATCGCCATCGCGACAGTCGTCTTGTTAAATTCACTTGCATATCGGCCGCTTGCGTAGACAAACGGCACATTCGGCTGTACGAGTTCTTTTACCGCTTTTTTGTCTCGCAGCTTGAATAAGTAGCTAAAGAGCTGTGGCTGCGCAGTGGCGATAAGTTGGGTGACCGCGATGAGCGCCTCTACGTCACTGAGTGCGTCGTGAGCCTTTTCATGCTCCAGTCCGTTTTCTTTTGCAAGTAGCTCGAGTTTATTCACCGGTACACCATCGACCGTCGGCCATTTAATCCCCTCTGGGCGTAGCGCACGTGTAAGCCGCACCACATCGAGCATATCCCAACGTGATCGGCCGTCTTTGTAAGACCATTCGTAGGGGTCATAAAAGTTACGCCACAAGAGTGCACGAATAAACTCGTCGTCGAAACGAATACTGTTAAAACCAAGGATCAGCGTATCTGGTGTACATATCTCCTCGACAAATATACGCGCGAACTCCGCCTCACTGTAGCCATCCGCCACTGTCTGCTGCGGCGTGATACCTGTGACCATTAACGCATCCGGACTCGGCAAAGTATCATCATTCAACGCAACCAAAATATTATATGGCTCGCCGATTTGATTAAACTGCTCGTCGGTACGGATACCCGCAAACTGCATAATCCGATCATCTCGTGGATTAAGCCCTGATGTCTCGAGGTCGTAGAAAAAATATGTTATAGCCATCGCTCTCTCTACTATACACTACTCTGGGAATTGAATAAGCCCCGTCGAATGACAGAGCCAGCATACATAGCGCTCTAGATATTATTTGTCAATATAAAAACACCTCTCACAGAGGTGCAATAAACGGTAGTAGTAGCATGTCAGAGAGAGCATTCGGAGCGGGGTGCAAGGGTAGACCCAAGCACCCCGCCTCGAAAGAAAATGCTAGGATTTCGTCGCAGTTTGCGGCAAGACAAGGGCTTTCATTGAGTCGTTGTGTTCCTGTGTTCACTCGTATGTGATGATCAGGAAATAACTCGAAAGATTCCTTGCGTTCGCGCCGCGGCGTCTGTGAAGGTTAGCGTTCCTTCACGAAACTTATACACTCGTACAGCATCAACCTCATCGACTACCCCTTCGTTTTTTTGCGATTGGTAAATCATCTAACCTCCACATGGAGGCTACCTCAAGCTAGGGACGATGACAGCCCGGCTCGTGCCTTTTGGGCAGGGCGGCGGCAAAGGCCCCGTCGGGGCTCTCGTACAGCAAAAGCCTCATTTCCTATACCTCTTTCTTTGATGGTCTGCGCCGGCAGCTAAAGTTACCTCAGCGGCCGATGGTAAACCATGAGGTTCATGATTTATCCTTTCGGAGTAGATGGCGCCTCGCGTGCAAGTGCAAGCGATAATCGCCATGGACAATGAATAACCGATCATGGAACCGGTCTAGCTACGCGCGAAGCTTCGCGCACAACTAGACCGATTCCATAGATTGATTCTATAAGTTCTCTCTGACATGTTAAGGTTCTGCGAGTGAATTTTTACGTCCAACTCAAGCAGATGTATACATGTTATCACACATTGGACTATATGTCAAGAATATTTATAAAAAATGTTTAGTCGTGTAGCGTAAGTTCGCTATCACCGATGATAATTCGACTATCGCTTACAGCACCTTTGCGCACAAGATCATGCGTAATACCCATCTTTTTCATGATATCGCGCAAGCGATTCACGTTTTCGAATCCATCAAAGTTCGTGCGTCGCGCAAACTTTTCAATCTTATCACCCGTTACCACATATACTTTCTCGTCTTCGTCGTAACGAACATCCCATGCCTCGGACTGCTCTACCTGGCTCAGCTTTATGACTGGCAAATCGCCTTCATCAGACTCAATTTCCTCTACAATAGATCGCACATTACCTACAACCCGTACAAGCTCACGCAGCAAATCCTGCAAGCCATACCGCGCACTCGAAGAAATCGCAAAGATTTTTGCACCTGGAGCTGCGACTTCTCGCACCGCTTGTACTTGCATGTCTATAATTTCTTGGTCAAGTCCATCGCACTTAGTGAGCGCGATAACTTCTGGTCGATCCACAAGATCTATGGAATACTGGGCGAGTTCCGTGCGAATAGTCTGATAGGCCTGGGCAATATCATTACTGTACGCATCCACGAGGTGCAGGAGCACTGCTGTTCGCTCCACATGACGCAGGAATGTATCGCCAAGCCCTTTGCCTTCGCTGGCACCTTCTATGAGTCCTGGGATGTCTGCAATAAGTAAGCTACTACTATCGATATCTGCGACACCAAGATTTGGCGTGAGCGTGGTAAATGCATAATCCGCAATTTCTGGCTGCGCATTACTCACAACCGACAAAAAAGTTGATTTTCCGGCATTTGGAAACCCTACTAGTCCCACATCTGCAAGCAACTTAAGCTCCAGCTCTGCTTCGAACTCGTCACCAGGTTCACCACGTTCGGCAATTTTTGGTGCCTGGCGTGTCGATGACTTAAAGTGCGCATTGCCAAATCCGCCGTCACCACCCATTGCAATAACTTCTTGTTGCCCGTGTACAGTGAGGTCGGCAAGCACCACGCCATTTTTTTTGACCAATGTACCAACTGGTACTTTGACAATCTTAGGCTGACCGCTACGTCCTCGTTTTTTTTGCTTAGAACCGTTTTTCCCCGGCTCCCCACGTAGCTCTGGCTTAAATCGAAAGTCGATCAATGTATTGAGATTATCGGTGGCCTCGAATATTACGTCGCCGCCACGTCCACCATCGCCGCCATCTGGCCCACCCTTATCAACATAAATCTCGTGGCGCCATGACACTACGCCATCGCCGCCTTTTCCAGCCTGAACAAATACTTTTACTGTGTCGACAAACATATGTCTATAAGTATAGCAAAATCACCTCCATATTGATAGAGGTGATTTGTTTTTTTGTCAAAACTATATTTTAATGAATAAAATTATAGGTTCCAGCTTGACTCATAGGGATAGTTCGACTTGAGATCACGTTGAACCCTGCGTAGTTCATCTCACTGACAGTAAATGTTCCGTCTGGATTGATTGATTCTACGATAGCAACGTGACCATAACCTCCCCAGCCACCACCGTTTTGCATAATTGCACCTGGCGCTGGTGACTTATTGACAGCAAATCCTGCCGCACCACCATTTGCAGCCCATGTTGAGGCATTGCCCCAGAAGCTTCCGATTGGACGACCGAGCTCAGCACGACGTTCATAGGCATATGAGGTACAGTTGCCAAATGCATACCTGTTGCCTGCAGAGGCTGTGGCATTTGCGATATGAGCCGTGCTGCTAAATGATCCTGTAGCTTGTTGACCGCCACCATTCGTCGTAAGGATAGGACGTGGCTCTGGTGCTGGTTCGCTTGGCTTGACACCACCAGGAATAATAATTTGGACGCCTTCTTCTATGCCTGCAACCTCGAGGTCATTGTAGCTCACGATACGCTCAGCAGCAGCACCGTACTTTTCAGCGAGAGATGCGGCTGTATCGCCTGCTTGCGCTGTATAAAGTACGCCATCGACAGGAAGTACGACTATCTCGCGTCCATTTTCTATCGCATCGGACTGCAGATCGTTCGCCCACTTGATTGTGTCAACACTTACACCGTGTTCGCTTGCAATAGATTGAGCTGTGTCACCAGTTTGTGCAACGTACATACTAATTGCGCGACTATCCGCGGTAGGCTGAACGATCTGCGGCTTGGCAATGACGGTTTGATCCGCTTGAGCAATCTCCTGCTGTGCTTCGAGTGAAGTAGAAAGATTGGCAACGTTAGCTGCTACAGACATTTGTGTCTGCATCGCAAAATTTGCAGTTACATCTGTAGCTGTTTTTTCATCGACGGTCGCAGTGATCTGCGGCGCATCGATTGTTGGAGAGATTGGTGAAACATTTTCAGCCGATCCCATATTTGCTGAGTATGGTCGATAATATCCAATTGATATCACAGATAGTAGAAGTACAAACACTGAACCATACATCAATGTTTGTCGTATAATTGCTTGTTTAGATGATGCAGCAACCGCTACATTTCCAACTGTGCGCTTTTGCGACTGACTCTTGAGTGAACTTTCGTTCGATTCTTGAGTGGTAATGATTATTCTCCCGTAGCTACATTACTATAGTTACTGCTACCGTAGTCTGTCTTTCTTCTGCGAACAGAACTGGGCACTTGTCGACCAAATATTATGTGATATTAGTGTAAAAAGTGCAAAAGAGCATAGGCTCCCGTACCCGTACGACAGTTCCGGTAGGCTCATTTGTGGGGTTGAAATTTTTATTTTTGTATACCCACCAAATCTCATCTCACAAATGTGCTGTTACTCAGTATAGCAAATAGACGGAAGTATGTCAATGATTTAGCACAAGCGGATCGACTTTATTGGGGCGGCAACATGCAGTTTCGGCTACATGTTTCTCGAGTCAATCGTTCGTGCTCAGCAAGCGTAGCGGAGTATCGCGTCACCCCATCGTCCCCTGCCACAAAATAGAGGTAGTCTGTATCACTAGGGTTTGCCCCAGCCACAAGGGCATCTAGTCCTGGATTCGACACAGGCGTAGGTGTCAGACCCTTGACTGTGCGAGTATTATACGGAGAATCCAAATCAACCGACGGGGCAACACCTAATTTTCGCGCTCCGTAAATAAAGGTTACATCTGACCCTAGCTGCATATCGGTAGCAAGACGCTTATGAAATACTTGCGAAACTACTGGCATATCCTCTTTGTCGGGAACTTCGGATTGTACTATAGAGGCAAAAATGATCCCTTCATACAGCGTCATATCTCGTGCTGCATACGCCTGCCGGAGATTATTTGCTTCGATATCTTCTTGCATATGATCAAATATACGAGTAAGTACGTCTTTTACCGATGAACCGGAGAAGAAATTATATGTATCGCCATAGATATACCCTTCGAGATCAACATTTGTAGGTTTTTCTTCGAGTAGAGGGTGATCGTAATTTGCGTTCATCGCCTCATCTACTTCGGCGGCCGTATACCCTACCTGCACGAGCACTTTCTTGGCATCGCTCACCGTGCCTCCAGGAAGGAACGTGAGAGTAAACTCGTCTGGTTCGCCGTCTTCGAGATGAGCTACGATTTCCCCAACCGAAAGATTGCGCTCGATATTATATATCCCTGTCTTTAGCCCAGATGTATGATGGAGACGATAATACACATTAAATGCAAATTCATTTTTGATTACTCCCTGCTGCGCTAACTCTGCTGCCACACTGCGGCTTGTGTCACCACTCTGCACAGTGAGGCGAACCACTTCGTCGGAATTTGGCGTGGGCGAGGTCAATTGGTCTTTATACCATACATAGCTTACTATTGCCGCGACCGATAGAATAAGCGCAAGTAGCCCTATGACGAGGCCAGCCCAGAGACCTTTCTTGGACTTCTTCTCGACTTTGTGATCGGGTGCATGCTCTATACCAGGCGCAGGCGGAGTAGCATTAAAGACGGCAGGGTCTTGAGGCTGCTGGGGATATTGTGTTGATGTAGGCTTAGGGGGTGGTGTAGGTTTAAGCTGCATAATGCTCCTCCAAATAGTCTTGCAAGATGATCGCGGCGGCCTCTTTGTCGATATCACCTTTTTGATATGATTTTTTCCTTGCTTGAAGTCTGTTTTCGGCCATGACACTGGTGAGGGATTCGTCCTGGAACACTACTGTAGCCATATCCGACAATAGCTTCGCGAATGCCTCTGAGTGTGCAGACTGTGCAGTTGCTTGGCCTTGCTGGTTCCTTGGATAACCCACCACAATCGTGTCAATCTTCTCTCGCACAACAAGTTCAGCAATCGTCGTAATCTCTGTGCCATCAACATCAAACGTATCGTAGGGAATAGCAATACGCACGGCAGTATCAGCCAAGGCCACCCCTATGCGTCGCTCACCTACATCTAAACAGAGGAGTTGATGGTTACGAATTGTCACCTCCATTGCCCGCAAGGTTGAACTTAACATTAATTTTTTTGTTGTCATCTGGAACAGTATTTACCCAGAATGGCCAAAACTTCACGTCAACATCATCAATTCCTTGAATTGAGTTCAAGTCAGATTGTATTTCACCAAATCTTTTGCCAGCTACGCGTTTTTTAATGTCATCATCTTTGATCTGGGGGCCAACTTGCGCGGTGGCCGTAATATTCACAGTCCCGCCTGCCTCGTTTGGTGCAAATTCTGCAAAAGTCGCTTGCTCAACGCCAGAATCATATATACGCTGCTCATCTTCTTTCGATAGCCTCATTTCTACAGCCTTTTCGATGTAGCTCTCTAGGTCTGAATTTGCGACTCCATTCATGAGATATACGATAGAAGACGTTAGGGTAGCTTTGCCCTCCGGTGCTTCGCTGCCAATTTCTGGAGTAGATTTCACCTCGGCGCTCGCGTTACGAAAACTTTCTTCTATCACTTTTGCCCTTCGAGGAAAACGATCGATGAGTTCTTTTTTGATATCATCACTTCCCTGTGCAGCAAGTTGCTCAGAAGCAGATTGAACATCGGCTTGAGTCACGATACTCACGGTTTCTTTGCTTCCTCCGCTCATTGCTCCGCCTCGTGCGCTAACGCCACTGACTGTCGACTGATATGACCGAGCAGATAGATTGTACTCGCTACCGATTTGCGCTGCACGAACAGGTACATCTCGTTGGGGCTGCTCTATACCACTTGATCCAATTGCAGGTGGTTCGAGTGAGATTTGTCGTGTAGTCGTAAAGGTATAGTCCCCGTTGCTAAACCCTGTGCCAACTGGAATTGTAATTGTGCGATTATTAACCGCCGTTCTTGTAACTGTAATTGTTCCAGTTGCGTTCTCGCCTCGTTCTTCTGTGCCGGTAGCTTCGAATTCAACTGACTGCTCGACCTGCTCCTCTACTTTGAGTGCTCGAATCACGCCTTGTTCGGCGCTCGTTTCGCCATCGACTGCAAGTGCCACGGCAGTTGCAACCGTTTCATCACTTGTTCGAGCGCTTAGCTCCACCGTAGCACGTGGCGCGAAAAAGATTGCCCATACGAGAAAGCCAATCAGTACTAGTACTGCGGCGATGATTAACACTAAACGCTTACGAAACGAATTAAAGTTCGGCACTTTACCGCCCTTGGACTTTGGCTTTCGCGGTGTGTCACCCTCTTTGGGTGCAGCTGCATACGAACGCTTGTTCGGCGCATCAGATGGTGTAGAAATTGGAATATGCTTCGCAGCTGCAGCAGTCTTGCCTGCCGTGGAGGCGTGATCACCGACAGGCAATTGTGACCCGTCGATAATATCGTCGTCATCATCTACTGCAAGTGCGGTAATCTCGGGTACTTCAGGACGACTCTGTAGATTTTTTGCGACTGGAATGCCTGCACCTGCAGCCAAAGGTATGAGCGATGAATCATTTGTGATGAGCACCAGGTGCTTGCCGGCCGATTGGGTAGTACGCAGAAGAATGCGCAGGTTCACTGCACTTTGCAAGACGCCGGTACGTTTTGGTGGTACTAGTGCAACGACCTTTTCCTTGGCATCTTTGACCTTACCGATAATTGCGGTTACGTCATCTTCGGTATCGATGTAGATTACGTCTTTGTTCATTGTTATATTCGGAAGACTCTATTTAGTTTTTCTTTTAGGTTGTCGCTTTCACTACTTCCTATAATTGTATCATATCCAACGCGTAGCAGCCCCATCGCCGTGATATACGTATGGTCGGTGATAACCCCAGTTTTGTCTTGAACACCAATCACTTCAGACGGTTGAATGTGATGCACCGTTGGCTTACGAGTAAACGGCAACTCCTTGTGCCACTCACGCTCATTGAGTGCGTCTACAAGTTCTTGCAAACTTGCCCCGCCCCCACACAACAAAATGCGATTCGGCAGATGATCTACAGAGTCGAACTCACTCAGTGCTAACTCCACGCCGGCGATCCAGACATCAAGCGTCTTATCAATTGCAGCACTCAGATGTTTTTTAATCGTAGGTTTGATGTTTTCGTTCCCGGCATTCACTTTGAGTTTTTCGGCCTGATCATAGGTCAGGTCAAGCTCTGTCGCTATAGTGCGCGTAAAACTTCGTCCACCTATACCAAACATACGTGTACCTTCAACGCCACCGTCATTGACTACAGCAATATCCGTCGTACCACCACCCACATCAGCGAGAATAGCAGTAAAGTTACTACTTGCATCGGTGCCAAGCACACTACGACTGACTGCAAATGGCTCAGCAGCGACTGCCACAAGTTCCAGCGCTAGTTCGTCTGCCACACGCTCGAGAGCACCGATATGCACCATGGGGGCAAATGCAGTATAAATTTGCACTGCAACATCTTTTCCTTGAAATCCTAGTGGATTTGAGACTTTGTAGCCGTCAATGTGAATCCCTACGAGGGCACTGTTGACTAGTTTTATCTCGACATCTTCATTGCCAGTCTCGAGCGCAATTTGACGTTGCGCTTTTGCCTGCGCGCGTTCCTGGACTTTATCAATAATAAATTCCATTTCAGACTCATCAAGTGGCCTATCTGGCTGCGGCCTGCGATAACGGATGGTATTGGTTGTACCTTTTACCAATTCTCCTGCGATACCAATTACCGCTCGCTTCGCTTGTAGGCCAGCCTGATCTTCTGCCTCTGCCAATGCCTCTTCGCAGTTTCGAACCACCCCTGCTATATCAGCAATCGCTCCAGAGTGCATGTCACTAACATCTTGGCGCACCTTGCCGACACCAACTACCTGTAAATTATCGCCATCGATTTTTGCGATCATTGCTTTTACAAACTCCGTACCTATATCGACCGCCACGATGTAGTTTCGGTCTATAGAGTCATTTGCTCGTTTTCGTATCTTATCAAATACCATAATCGTTCTTTATTATATACTAGTTGTGGTTATGCTGGCAAAACATTGTTTTTGTATAGTTTTATGGTATAATTTATATATGAAAAGATATGAGCGTCTTTCGGACAGTCACAACGAATCTCCTGAGAGTAATCAGGAGCTTTTATACGACATAGCGGAAGTTATCGCCAAACTCGATACGCTCTGCCGAAGTCTTCCTGCCCACAAAGAGGCGGTGCGTACTATCACATCCCTCAGCTTCATTCCTCAGCCCAAAAATTACTCCCACTACCCCGACGCAGTCATACAACACTCCCAAGACCAGGACATTACCGGTATGTTTATAGAAATCGTCCAAAGTGCGGACGAGTCAACCGAGAAGACGGAAACTGACTTTGATTTTGTCTTTGGAGAATATGACAATCGCAAGAAACTGCGCGCAACTAGATCGTCAATACGCGATCTTTTGCGCGACACTGTCTCAGACGAAACACCATCAACACTCCAGGATGCTATTATCGACTGTCAGACAGGAGAAACAATTCAAGTCATCGAGCCGGTTCCAAACAATCAACTGTTTGCGCTTCTCCTTGACCTTATAGGCAAAGACGTTGAATCCGGCATAGTGCGAGATACAGTAGCCTACCAGAATCTTGACACCACTGCGCTACTAGAGTCACTCGCCGACAACTCCATCAGCCCCACGACAGACTCGTACTACGACCTAGATAATGGCCGTGCGCTACACTTTCGCGTTGAACGTGATGCCGATGGGTACGACTCTCTTCATTGGCTTGAGTTTTACTACACGACGCCAGGAGGAAATACAATTAGCACTGAGATTAGCCAAGCAGAAGGCTTCTCCCTAGAAATGGAGTCGCTCAAGCCAGAGCATGAGGCCGTCATGATTTTTCCCGACAAGGGCGACTACCTTCACCTGCGAGAAATTCTCGAGGAAGAAATTAGTCGCCTAGACTAGCACACCCTTAACACGGCGAATGCCCGCACTTGATGCACCTTCTTTTGTAATTTTAAACATTTTGCCATCTTCGGCCAGCTGCCCTGTATGATCAACGTGCGGACCACCACAAATTTCGAAGCTCACTCGGTCGTCGCCCTCGCCCATCTGATACACTTTGACCGTATCGCCGTAGCGATCACCAAATGCACCGATTGCACCCATTTCAAAGGCTTGTTCCGTCGGATACTCTTTGTAACTGACGGGTAGATCGCGCGAAATCCACTCATTAACTAACCCCTCAACTTCGTCGAGCTGTTCGCGGGATACCTTGCTGTCATGATTAAAATCAAATCGAAGTCGCTCCTCGGTGATATTGGAACCGTGTTGCGTGACGTGAGCGCCAACCACGGTCTTTAGGGCTGCGTACATCAAGTGGTTAGCCGTATGGAGCTTGCGGTGCGCCATAGTGCTACCTCCTAAGCCGCCTTTGAACGTACCTTTGGCGGCAGTTTGACTTCGCGCGCGCTGCTCGCTCATCTTATCATCGAATTCTTGGCGCCAATTTTTTGATATCGTGATATTTTGCTTAAACACCTCCTCGGTACTCAATTCGACAGGAAAGCCGTAGGTGTCATACAGCGTAAAGAGTTCAACACCCGTGAGTCCATCGGTCGCAAATTTTTCCAGTTGCTTGAGTCCCTTTCGGAGTGTCTGTCGGAACACTTTTTCTTCTTTTGCTAGCACAGCAATGATTTCTTGGCGTTTTTCGGCAACTTCTGGATAATCGGCAGTATAGAGATCAGCAATAATAGGAACGATATCCTCAAAGAAATTTTGCTCAAGACCAAGATCGAACGCAAAACGAATCGCGCGGCGGAGTAGTCGACGCATAACATACCCCTGCTCCTTATTACTTGGCACAACACCATCAACCGCCAAGAATGCTGCAGCGCGCAGGTGATCGGCAATCACGCGCATGCTGGCGGTGTTGCTTTCATACTTTTTGCCACTTAAGGCTTCGAGTTTTTCGATAATTGGCCAGAGCAGGCTGATACGAAATACGTCTGGACTGTTGATACGCGCGGCTGCAATACGCTCCAAGCCACCACCAAAGTCTACGTTCTTCTTCTCTAGAGGCTCAAACCCGCCATCTTCCAGGCGCCTATACTGCATAAAGACTTGATTGCCAATCTCCATAAAACGACCGCTATCGCTGGCTGGATGCGGCTCGCCATAGCTTGCGTCGTGATTTTGCTCACCAAAATCGTAGAACACTTCACTATCTGGCCCACATGGATCACCAATTGGTGTTTTATTCAGCCCGCCACCACGACTCCACCAATTTTCGCCGTCATCGTAAAAGAAGATGCGCTCACCTGGTTTGATACCGCGCGTGTCACCGTCTGCTTGGCTGCCAATTTCAGCGACTTTGGCTTCGATACCTTTTTCTGCAAATAGCTTTTGCCAAATTTGCGCAGCTTCGTCGTCGCGCGGAATACCGTGTGTTTCGTCACCAATAAATGCCGTCACATAAATCTTGTTTGGATCCAGCCCGACTACATCTGTCAAAAACTCAAAGAACCACCGAATTTGCTGTTCTTTAAAATAATCACCCATACTCCAATTGCCGAGCATTTCAAAGAACGTTGTATGACGATTATCTCCCACATCATCGATATCTTGGGCGCGTAGGCACGTCTGGCTATCAGTGAGGCGTACACCGTTTGGGTGCGGCTCGCCAAGTAAGTACGGCAATAATGGCTGCATGCCACTTCCCGTAAAAAGCGTCGTAGGATCTCCAGTCAGTACAAGTGGCGCTCGGTCGATAATTGCGTGCTGACGTTCGTTGAAAAATTGCAGGTAGGCGTGACGGATTTCTTGGGCATTCATCTCTCTATGATATCATTTTGCCACTAGTGTGAAAAGAGAGGTGCGCTTATAGCGGCTCGAGGCGGACATTTTTCACGGTTGGTATGTTACCTGTACCGTACTGCCCATAAAATGACAAATCCGACCTCGCAAGTGCTGGATTACTTAAAGTTGGCGTAAAGGTAATTTCTTGACGTACATACTCGTGCGTCACAGGAACATTACGAGCGAATCCATATTTGGCACCACTTCCATTCTGAAAGTAAGCCTGAACAGTATTACGCACACTAGTATTTGCCGACTTAATATCAAAACTTAGCTTATACTCCCTAAGGCCATATTCATCAATATATGGTGCGACATCCACATAATTTACATACTCATTTACCGAGGTTTTCTCCATCGGAGTATAGAAGACAAACCGCTTACCCTGCAAAACACCAATATTATAAGACTGTGCAGGTATGTATGCTCCGGAAGATATCCTATCGTACCGTATTGTACCCGCTGAGCTCTGCAGTAAGCACAGACTTGTTGGAGTGGCAGGACACGTAGTGATTGATTCTGGGTACACACCCTGGGTGACTGCAAAGGCTTCTATACTTTTGATAGCACTTGCCACATCGCTTTTGGCCGCCGCCTGTTTGGCTCTATCTTGAATGCCGTTATACGCAACGATTGATGTCGCGGCCAGGACGCCTATTACAACGATCACGATAAGAAGTTCGACGATCGTAAAGCCGACAATTTTACTCTTTTTCACTCTAGGGATAGCAAAATACATAAGCATAGGTATCCTTAATTCACCTTCACACTGTAATTGATACCATAGGCAGTATCCCACGCTGAATAACATTTATCGTCCGTATGGGTTGCGTCTTGCGGACGCGACTCAAGATTTGCAAATATCCAGGTACCGGCTGCGCAACTGGCTTTGAGATATGCATGGCAATCCGCTCCGTTGTTGCACGAACTTAAACCCGAAGGATCGATAATCGGCTTAGCAATAACCTTGGCATCGATCAAACAATTGTTAATAGATCTGAGTGGAGGTCCAGTGTAGCTAGAGTGCAGCCACCCACTACCCGTCCCGTTTCCACACCCATCTTCGACAAAGTCACCATGCTGAGCCTCGTATAGGCGTATCGCTTTTGCGAGGTTTGCCATATCACTCATGCGTTGCGAGTCTCTGGCGCGTTGCTGCACTCCAGTAAATGCCACAATAGTAATGGCCGCAAGAATTCCTATCACTACAATCACGATCAATAATTCGACGATCGTAAAACCATGGCTATTTTTATTATTTCTCAACATATACTGCTAGTGCTTAGCTCCTACTGCCAGTGTACGTTGGTATGAATAGCGAGTCAACAATCTCATTTCGATTGCTTATGCTTGCTATAAATTCAAAAGCTATGCATACTATTACCTGCCCTTACTCATGACTACGAATGAAAGGAGGTGACACGCATGAGCGCATTCCTCAGCGTCATCGCTTCGCTCTTCCTGTCCGTGGGAAGCCTGGAGGTCGGCAGCGGCAGCAGCTTCGGCAGCCTCCTCGGAAGCTGACGACATATCCGCCCACCCCTACAAGTAAGAGCATAAGCCCCCTGTAACTACGCAGCCAGCGCAGCGACAGGGGGTCGCTTTTTTGTTTGAGGACTGTCTCGATTACTTGTAGATATTCTGAGATAATTACAGTACGATGCCGCCACCTAAGCAGACGTCGCCGTCGTAAACCACTACAGACTGGCCGGGCGCTACTGCACGCTGTGGTTCATCGAGCGTGATCTGATCACTATCAAGCTGCGCTTGTACGAGAGGTGCGCGGTGGCGCACTCGAATGGTATACCGTCCGTCTTGTGGTGCTGCACCAGAAATCCAGTGACTACTACCCAGCTCAATTGTATGCCTCCAGAGCGACTCGTCTTGCAACTGTGTCGTGACGTATACTTCGTTCTTTTGCATGTCTTTACCCACCACATAATAGGGCAGACCGCCGCCAAGATCGAGTCCGTGCCGCTGCCCTATAGTATAGAATATTGCTCCGTCGTGTGTACCAAGCACTGTACCGGTTTGTTTATCTATAATCTCGCCTGGCTTCTGCTCGACATACTGCCCAAGAAACTCTCGAATGCCAACTTTTCCCACAAAGCAAATCCCCATACTTTCTTTTTTTGCTGCAGTATAGAGGCCACGCTTTTTTGCAAGTTCACGCACTTCGTCTTTCGTATATCCGCCAAGTGGAAACAAGGTATGTGCCAGCGCCTCGGAGGTTACACGATACAAAAAGTAGGTTTGGTCTTTGTTCGTATCAACAGCCTGCTTAAGCACACTTTGTTCTACGCGCGCATAGTGACCTGTCGCGATCAAATCTGCACCATCTTCTCTCGCCGCGTCAAGAAATAGCTTAAACTTGATCTCCTGATTACACATTACGTCTGGATTTGGCGTTATACCCTGCTTATACGCATCAATCATATACTGTACGACTTTGCTCCGATATTCAGATTCAAAATCATATACCCGTAGATCAATACCAAGCTGCACCGCGACACGCTTGGCATCTGCGAGATCATCTGCCCAGGGGCACCGCATGCCCGGTAGATCTTGACTCCAGTTCTTCATATATATACCCGTCACCTCGTATCCTTGCTCTACGAGCAGTGCGGCCGTGACGCTTGAGTCAACTCCGCCACTCATACCTACATATACTTTTGTCATCGTGGCACTCCTATGTATACGAGTACAATTTTGATTAGCTCACTGATAGCCAGCCGCCAGCCTGTTACTGTCAGCCACCATCCTTCGGACCATTGGTTAT
>CALGUM010000125.1 GCA_937902295.1 uncultured Candidatus Saccharibacteria bacterium
AAACTCTTCTGGTCGAGTATATTGAGGGAATTCTAGGGTCTTGCCGTCACTAAAGCTCTCCACTGCGGCACTCTGTTCTCCGCCCAATACACCTGGAATCAGCCGTACGATACTGTCGATGATCGTCATTGCAGGTAACTCCCCTCCCGTTAGCACATACTCACCCACTCGAATTTGCGCGTCCACCAGTGTCGTGATCCGCTCATCATACCCTTCGTAGCGGCCACAGATGAAGATATAGCCTTGCTCGTTCTCGTCGGCATACGCTTGAGCAGAGGCCTGTACCCATCGCTCACCGCGCGCTGTCATCAGGAGTACCTTGGCGGTAGGATCGATAGCTTTTGCCGCTTCTACAGCTGCAAAAAGCGGCTCTGGCTTGAGTAACATCCCATCACCGCCGCCATAAGGCGTGTCGTCGACTGTTCGGCGCGGCCCAATCCCGTATTCACGCAGGTCAATAGTACTGAGTTCTGCGTGGCCGTCTTTTTGCGCTTTCCACATCATAGAATTTTCAAATACACCTGTAAACATGTCGGGAAATAGGGTGATTACTTGAAGTTTTCTCATCTGTAACAGTATACAGGGTATTGACTTTTTTGTCTATATATGATAAATTAGTTTTACTCTTTCATCCGAAAGATGTATACGTTGACGCAGGAGAATCATGAAGATTGATCGTAATGAGTTCGAGAAAATGAGCTCAGAAGAGGCCGTGATGCTGTCTGTACTTATCCGCCCAACGGATGACGCCAGCTGGCCTTACGAGGCCGTCTGCAGCATCTGCTACGAGGAATACGAAGGCAATGGTTGCTGCGACAGCGATCTGTGCTGGCACTCGACAAAGCGTTTCGCCTACTGCAGTATTCTTTTCGGCAATGTCCCCGACACGGACATCGAACGCCTGTGCAAGATGCTGAAACTGACATTCGTTGGCCACATCGCCTTCGAACGCTCGATCCATGACATCTACGACACCCATGAAGAAGCGGCGAACGCTTACTCTGACTGGGAGCGTGCTGACAATCAGACCCCTGCCTCCCTCATGGCAGGGAATTGGTAACACCCACCGAAATAACCTCGCCGAGAGCGCTCAGCTGACACCAGCTTGCGAGCCCCGACTGAGTGTTGTCGGTGGGTTATTTCATTTCTAAAGGCTTATTTATATTGAAATACAAAAACACCCTATAAAAGGGCGTTTTTGTAACATATAAGGCTCTCAACTCTTATAAAAGTTGCTCGCATAGAGCTCGTTTCTCGCAGTTCAAGTATCTTCTGAACTGTTTATGATTATAGCATGGAGTTTTGCCATCTGACAATACATTTCTTACGCCAATTACTCTAGTGTTATCCACACATGTGGATATCGCTCATGCTAAATATCTAGGTCGTCGAGATCTTCTAGTTCGGCTCGTGATTTCTGCGCATATTCAGACTCACCAGATTCTTCGGCTACGTCTCTCTCCTCACGAGAAGAGGTGTCAGCACGAACATCATCATCGTTGTTTACAATCTTAAGATTATAACGCGCATCGTTTTTTGTGCCGAGTGCTCGAAGTAGTGTACGCAAGCTCTGTGCTGTCATACCGCGCTTACCGATAACGCGCCCCAGATCCTCTGGATTTACGGTGAGCGTCAACAATACGCCCTTTTCGTCGATAGATCGCTCCACACTGACATCGTCTGGATTCTCTACGAGTGATTTTACGATATATTCTACAAACTGCTGGTCTATTGTCGACATATTACCCTCCACCTATTCGGTCACTTCTCTGATATCGTACTTTTAGTATAGCATATGTGCTTTCTTGCAACAGACCCCATGAGAGTACAACTATGCCGTATATACAGTCATATTTATGCATGAGTATTGACTTATTATCAAACTTATGTTAATATGTGTTCACAATATCGAAACAAGTTCGATGTGCACCTTCCCAGAAAGGGGAATCCCATGGGCTACACCAAGCGTAATAACGACGGTGGTGCCAGCGCGCCGAAGCTCGCCGAGCGTGACCAGCGCGCGGCCGAAATCCGTCGTCAGAAGCGCGATGCCAAGTCGGGCCGACGAAAGGGTGGCCAGACCACCACCGCAACAATCTTCGACCTCATTCGTGAGGACGAAAAGGAGGCGGCGGCGCAGGCCAAGCAAGAGCGCGAGAACGCAATCGTGAACTTCCAGGACCGCCAGATGAACGAGGCGCTCAACAGGCCCTCGTTTACCAGCATGGAGGACGGCTTGGCCAAGAAAGTTGCCGAAGCAACCATTCGCTTCTTCCCGTACGCCACCGCCGAGGCAGAAAAGTCCAAGACCAAGGTCGCCTACGAAATGGCGATCCTGGATC
>CALGUM010000126.1 GCA_937902295.1 uncultured Candidatus Saccharibacteria bacterium
TTCTAATTCAGAACTTGTACAGGCTGCTGCATCCATCGCAGTCGACAAAGCGATGGATGCGGTGGTAAATCAGGGCATTCCTTTTATACTCGACGGTACGTTCGCTGTCGGCAAGGCTGTCGCCAATATTAAAAGGGCTTATCGTCACGGCTATGATACACAGATCTACTTTATTTACCAAGACCCTATCGAGGCCTGGAATTTTACTCAAATTCGCGAGCAAAAAGAAGGGAGGCGTGTGCCAAAAGAGGCGTTCGTGCACACCTACTTCACCTCTCGAGAAAATGTCGAAGAGGTTATGTCAGAACTTGGAGATCAGATTACGCTACATCTAATCATCAAAAACTATCAAACTGGCACACACGAAACACATGCAAATGTGCTTACGCTTGCAGACATATTGCCAAAGTTATATACTAAAGAAAAGCTAATGGAGCTACTCTCATGATCGAAAAAACACTTATACTACGGTCAATTAAGAAAAAGGCCGATGGCGACTTCTCTACCTACATGTCCCGCGAAAACGAGACCAAAGATATAGAGCGGATTCTTAACTATGCTGCAAAAAAAGCAAACAAAGCTCAGAAAGAACTGGCAGAAACCTCTAAGTAAAAGTATTTAAGAGAAAAAAGCAACTTCCTAAACTCACTAACCGAGTACGGTTACCCGCGTCGAAGCCATCGGCGCGGGTAATTTAATTTTTAAGAGGAACTTGTATCGAGTTGGTAGTATGTGGATATAGTACAGCTCTTCTATAAATAGAGCTTTTTACCTTTTAGCAAACTGGTTATCTTGTATTATATACAAAATATGATATTATATTATTTGCATTTACTCCTCTATCTTACGAAGGGTGGTTGAGATGAGTAATGTAAGCAGTCGACCCTACACAGACCTTGTGTCGCTACGTGGGGGTCTCGAGCAAAAAAAGGCGCAGATGAGCCTGCACTATCCGAGCGCCCTATTTGGGACAATCAACTACGCCACCGACGATACGAAGCGTCAAGTGGATATCATGGTGGCAGGCGTTACAGCCCTGGCAATACGTGAGCAGTGGTCCTTTGGCGAGCACTACGTGAACGGCCTGGGTGAGATAGCGCGCATCGAGTGCCTGTGGGACGAGCGTGGGCCAGAAGTGACCGGCTACAAGCATCTTCGCGGAATGGTCATTTTCACCTCGGGAGCCAATCGTACCATCCCCCTGGCTTACTACCAAGATGCACTACTGGGGTACGGAGGTACTGGAGCCAATTTTGGCAGACACATTCTGTCGACCTGTGGCGTACCGCAAGAGCTCATACAGGTGACTGAAGATGAGCTGGAGCACCACGACTATCAGATCGTGCTGAGTCGTGAAAAAACCTACGACGATGATTACGGCGCCGTAGTTGCCGCCCCGCACCTACCGCCCCATGGGCGATGGAAGCTGATTCGAAAGGAGAAGCACCCGCGCAGGTTCTGAGCGAGCATCGGAGCTTGAGTAAGACTGCAGCCCGCGTTGAACACTTCGGTGTTCGGCGCGGGTGTTTTACTTCGTTCGATAGGTTGCTATTTTTAACTATTTATTGTAATATATACATTCATAGCAAATCGCTATGAATCGCCTATCAGATACGGAGGTCACCCTCACTATGAAGATGATTGCCGAGTACCATCCGGGTAACTTAGAGGATGGCATACGAATTTTGCGCCTTTTGGTTCGGCGTAGTGGATTTCATGAGATGGTCGGCTCTAATATACTACGCAGAGCCGTCGAAACTGTGTTTGCCATGGATATAAAAACATTCACGTACTACCTGCGCAACTACCTCTACGAGCACCGAGAAAGCCCCGCTATCAGGCAATACACTCTCAGTACAGCCCTGGATCACTGCGATGGCCTTTCGCTCAAAGAACGTCGAACTATGGAGGGCTACTCCGTAAGTACAGCTATACGCCATGAGCAAGAAGCCAGCAAGTCAATAGCAATCCACCTCTTGTCCCTTGGTCCACAAGAAAAAGGACCCGGAAAACGCAGTAGCACGCTTGATGCCCTCGTCAAAGAAAACAGGGAGCTTCGAGAGGAGAACATATTGCTTCACAGTAAGCTTGAGAAGGTCGCTGCGGTACTCTCTACTGCACTCAACGACACACTCCGTCTGTAAGCGAACGCCCCACATTTTTATGTGGGGCTGCTTATTTTCACTTACCAGCCGTAATCTTTACACTTTTTTGATATCTCTCAAACAACATCGCCACCCTATTTGCATCGGAAGCGAAGGGTTCGGGGCGGTCGCCGACGTGGGTGTTTTACTTTTTGAGGCTTCTGGTGTTATTTGCAGAGATATTACATCTGTTAAGGGTTAAACCTTAGAAGAATTATTGAGGTCAACAAGCACCCTTTAAACAAACTCGTTCAGCTCCTCGCTTTTTCCTTCTTGATATCGCTTATGTTTGCATGTTATCCTATAGTTATATAAGATACGTACATTAATAAAGGTGGCGTACGTAACCACACAATAAGCCTTATTTAATCAAGAGCTCACACAAACTACCGATATATTCGGTTGCTCATGTGAGCCCTTGCTTAACGCAAAGACTCACCTGATTTAACTTGTCCGGTAAATCATGATACAAAATTTCGTTCACTTATGTGGACGATTTTTTGTGTCCGCACGGAAACCAGCATATTGGCGCAGGCTTTCCGGTCGCCTTATTCCTGCGAATCGGGATCTTTTTGCCATTGACAGTTTTTGTCAGTATGCGGCAGATCATCGAATCACCACAGCTTTCACACATAGGCGTTGCCATAGACGTCCTCCCTTCTTATATTAAGGTGCATCGACCGCCACTCTTATAGTGGAACACTCAGCCGCTTATGCAAAGAACACGCCCTGTGGACGTGCTACCCTCACTTGCGACAAGTTTATTATATCCTAGCACATGTGGATAATCAACATATAGCGTAAAAAAAATAGTCTTTCACAACATAACCGCTATATCTAGCGTTCATGCTTTTCCTGATACAGTTCAAACAACCTCGCTACCCGTTCGGCGTCGCCGGCGAAAGGTCTGGGGCGGTACAATTTGTCGACGGCGCGGTCGAGTTGGGTGTGGGCACGCGCGAGAGCTGGTGGCATGGTGAGGGGGTCGTAGAGGTCGGCAAGTGAGCTATCTGGGAACTGGACACGGGCGTCGAGAACGGCTTGAGCGAGATTTTCGATAGACGCCTTCTGCTCATCGGTAGCTTCTGGCCAGATGAAGTTGTTGTAGACGATGTCCTTGCTATAGCGGTAGTCGCTTTTTAGGCGGCCAGCGACGGCGCGCATCCAGGCCATATGCATGTGAGATGTGAGAATGGCGAAATGGTAGAGGGTGGCGTCGGTTACGGCAAAGCAACTATTGCTCAAGATGTCATCTTTACTGTAAAAACCCATAGGAATATAGTCGCGATTCTCCGACGAATGCGCGGGTATAAGAATATAGTCAGATTTTGACTGCGTAATTTGCCGAAATAATGTCGGATACGGAAAATCTCGTGTGGAGGCAGCCTTGCTCGCTAGGCGAAATTGGCGAACCGCATCGACACGCGCCATAACATTTGGCATTGTTTTGAGTAGCGACGGATCAACTCCATCAAGCCAAATAACCCAACGCTTTTGATTGTGCAAGAATTCCTTTGCGCTAATGAATGGCTTGATAATCTGTTCGGCTTGAGGCTCTTGCTGCAAGAACTCTTGCTTCTCTTCGTCGGTCAGCAAGAAATTACCACCGTCCGTTGGCTTGTTTCCGTACATCATCGCTGGCACCTCACACAGCGGCTTAGAGCGGTTTTCAATCAAAATATCTGGTGCATCAACAAGATATTGATTGATATTTTTTACGACAACTTCATTTGGCTCACCCCTGATGTCAGTGTACTCAAAAATGCGTTTTTCTGATTTATCAAACAATGCAAAGCCCACAATTACACAGTATACTGCTGCATTCCCTTTGGCGTCATTGTTCCATTTGAATGTGCGGTGAGCGAAGTTTATGCGGACATTTTGCTTAAAAAGCTGTCGCCACAAAAGCGTCGCCTGTTCACCTTGTGTGATTGAATTGGTTGACACAAGTGCTGTTTGGATGCGCGGGTTTAATTTCATGAGTTGCGTAGATTTTTCATACCATGCTGACACAAAATCGAGCACCCCAGCGCCTTTAATGTCCTGTAGAACCGCAACCATGTCTGCTTTCTGCTCCTCGCTCTGGAGATGATGACCGAGAAATGGCGGATTACCCAAAATATAATTCAACTCACTCGGCGCAACTACACTCTCCCAATCAATTGTAAGTGCATTGGCGTGCACGATAGTCGCGCTCGCAGTCAGCGGTAAGCGTTTAAACGTGCGTCCTGATTCGCGGCTAAATTCCATGTTCATCTGGTGGTCGGTGAGCCACAGGGCAGTTTGTGCCACCAGGCTTGGGAACTCGTCTATCTCTATGCCGTACATTTGGTCGACATTGACCCGCAGCGTGCCCGCTCCTTCGCCAGCGCTGGCGAACATGTCTTGTTGATCGGCGTTTTTGGCCAGCTGCGCCACCACTTTATGCTCTAGGCGACGAAGTTCGCGGTAGGTGATCACCAAGAAGTTACCGCTACCGCAGGCTGGGTCGAGAAACTTAAGACTAGCGAGCTTGATTTGGAATTTGCGCAGTTCATCGTATTTTTTGCGCGGGCCGGCGGCCATACACTGAGCGAATTCGCTATAGAGGTCGTCGAGAAATAGCGGCTT
>CALGUM010000127.1 GCA_937902295.1 uncultured Candidatus Saccharibacteria bacterium
ATATCAACAACGGGTCGGTCGATATGGGCAGGGTGTCGTCTGTCCACGCAAACTTCACTTCGGGGACCCATACCTGCGGCGCAAACAACTTTGTATCGTGATCTTGCACGGCGTAGCGTGAGTACGCAGGCAAGCGGTAGCCGTGACCACCGTCCCACGTTACCAGGAGCTTATACTTCATTCCGTGCCGCAGGGTCTCAGCAGGCAAGTGCAATACCCATGTGTCGCCCTCGCGCGTGAACTGGTCGGCAGGAGTGGCACTCCAATCGTTGTCATCACTGACTAGGGCAACGGCGCTTGCATGTGGCGCCCATTCTCGCAGTACCCAACCATCTGCATGCTTATGGAGTCCAAAATGCAAGTATCCTAGCGCAAATTCAGCTGCCGATTTACCACCTAAGATCCGGCGCGAATGTGTCAATATATGCGCCGCGCGCGCGGCAAGCGCATCTGTATAGGGCTCGAGCCACGGGTCGACCTGCGTCAGTTTTTTAATCATAACCTTATTGTATCAGATGTAGTACGACGCAAACACAGCCTCTCTATTGAAAGGCTGTGTGAGGTGGGATGGTAGACAAATTTACTGTTGTGGCTGCAGCATACCGTGCACTGCATCAATATCAGCACTAAACTGTGGTGCAATGTACTTCAGGTCGGTTGCGATTTGATTCACATTCACTTGTGGTATAGCCTGCTGTATTTGTTCTACAACCGGAGCTGCCTGTTCGACAAAATGCTGTACTTCAACTGGCGCTACGTACGCGGGTGCTACAGGAGCGGGTGCAACGTAAACGGGCTCAGCAGGCACATATTCTTGTGCAGGTTGCGCTGGTGCAACAAATGCCTCAGCAGAAACAGGAGCTGGCGCAGGCGAGTGATGCGCCGCCAGAGCTTCTTGAACACCTGAAATAACCTGGTTAGCTATCGGTTTGTGGTCTGCATGGATCCATGGGGTATTGTTGACAGCCTCATTCAAAGCGCTACCGCCTGCACGTATAGTAGCTTCATTTGTCGCCTCTGGATTTATAAGTGTTGTATAGAAATTACGTGCTTCTGGTGTCATCTCGAAACCAAGATGCGCTTTCATCGTCTGTTCAAGCGCAGTGATGTTTGGCGTAATGACATGAGTTACGCCATTGTGACGATACTCCGAAGTAACGGTAGCGTTGCCTGGATTGTGAACATCGTGGAAAACACGATCTCCTGGCTGAACGTCGATAATACCAGCGTGGTTTGTAGCGTATCCAAGCCCTTTTTCACCTGTTGTCGCAAGCATGCGTAGCACCGTCACATAGTCCTGCCGTTCAACGGCCGTGTTGAACGCTTCTGCATCCGCGATAGTAAACGTCGCGTCAGCCATAATGTCGTTTGACACACGGATTTCATTGACAGTGGCAGCACCAGTGTCTTTGAGTGGGGAAGTGTCAAATCCTAGCGTATTCATCAGGCGACCTTGCCACGAATCGTGAGCAAGAGTGAGCACACCCTTTTCGCCAGATGGATCACCAGCGAGATTAAGAATCAACTGACGCTGCTCATCTTCTGAAAGTTTCGAAGCCGCTTCGCGCACTACGTCTGCACCCTGGGAGTAGCCACCAATTGTCTTCTGGCCCTCTCCAGCACCTTCGATCACATCTAGCAGCCTAGTAACACCCTGCGCGACAGATTGCTCATAAGGACTTCTGCCTATAAATGGCCCGGCGCTTGCTTCATAGCCAAGCGTCACCTTATTGCCATCTACGAGATTTTGCGCAGGAGCACTGCCTGTTCCTGGTACATAAGCATCGAGTACGTTAGTTCTATTGGCAGGCATAATATTGTCGAGTAGTGACTCGGGCAGGACGCCTGATTTATGAGATAGGTAGGCGGCGCCGACAGTGGCTACTCCAGCAGCCAATCCGATAGCACCGCGACCGAGCCATTTACGTACTTTTGTAGAGCGAGTATCGTCTTCTTTCGATGCGAGTTTTTCTTTTTTGCGAGATAGCTTCTCACGAACCCTGCTTGCCTTGTCCATAGCGGACATGCCATCAATTGTGGCGTACGCAACACCCATACCAACAGTGTCGCTTACTTTTTCTTTCGCTGCATCCGCGAAATTCATTACTTCAGCAGCACGATGTGCAGCAAAGACACCAATTGCCACACCTACACGCTGGCGGCGAGTCATATTCTCCTCCGCTTCGCTCACTGTTTCAATACGCTCTGCGCCCGTCACACTCTGATACGACTCTGCAATATTTTCAAAGGTCTTAGTCTCTTCTTCACTCAACCAGACGGTGTCGTGGTCGCCATTTCCTCTTGCATGTAGTTCTGTTGCTGACATAGTGCTCTCCTGATAATCTTATTTATATTCAATATTAACATAAGATGTATTATTTGTCAATATTATTTTATGCTTAGACACAAAGTATGGTCATGTCAAGGATAAGCACTTACGACAGTAGTAACGACTCGCCACAGCAGGGTATCAATGATAGACTAATAAGAATGTCCCGCAAAAAACTCACTCCAGCCACCGTCACACTTAGTCACATAGTAGGAGGTGGCCAGACAATTGGCACGCTCGAAACTGGCAAAAAGTGCCTCGTATGGGGTGGTCTTCCAGGAGAGACGGTAGTCGTTCAGCCTACAAAATCAAAATCTTCATACCTCGAAGGTTACGTAAAAGAAGTGCTCACTGCCTCACCAGATCGCATCAATCCACACGACCCAAGTAGTTTTTTGAGCACAAGCCCCTGGCAGATTATGCGTTTCGAACAAGAAGCACACTACAAATCTGCCCTCATAGAAGAAGCCTTTGAACTCCACGATATCGTTCTACCCGATCAGATAGAAACCTATAGCGACGGCGTAGAGTACGAATATCGCAATAAGGTAGAGTTCAGCTTTTGGTATGATACTGACACTGATCGGCTTGATCTCGCATTTTTTCGACGGGGCACCCATGGTAAAATTCCGGTTCCTCACACAAGCCTGGCGTCACCAGCCATCACCTCGGCGTCTCAGCGTATTCTCCAGGTACTAAACGACCAAGAAGTTGGTGGCAGAGCACTCAAGACACTCCTCATCCGTAGCAATCGGCAGGGTGAAGTAGCGTGGCAACTCTACGTCAAAGATGAAGATTTCGACACCGAACCGATCGTTTCGCACCTCGATTCACTCGCTCAGTCTGGTGAAATTATCTATTCCAATCCAAAAAGCCCCGCCAGCGTGATTACTTCTGTACTCTACGCAGGCACAAATATTATTTTAGAGGATACGCTCCTCGACGTACCATTTCGCTATGCAACCGAAGGATTCTTCCAGATCAATCTACCTGTCTACGAACAAGCACTTCGTGATATGCAGCAATGGATTCCAGTAGACACCGCAGTTGTTGATATGTATAGCGGCGTAGGTACGATTGGCCTTACAATCGGCGGCGACAATGTCACGCTTGTAGAAATCAGCGAACATGCCGTACGCGAGATGAAGAGGAATATTACCGCACTTGATCGTAAACTGACTGCACAAGCCATCCTCGCTCCAAGCGAAAAAGCACTCGAACAAATCACCTCAGATCGAACGATCATCCTCGATCCACCTCGCGCTGGACTTCATGACGATGTAATTCAAAAATTACTAGAAGCTGCACCTTCGCGTATCATTTACCTGAGCTGCAATCCCGTCACCCAAGCTCGCGACGTCGCCAAACTCGCCGAAGTATACGGCATCCGTGCTCACCGTGGGTATAATTTTTTCCCACGCACCCCACACATAGAGCACCTCGTAATACTCGACAAAAAATAGTACTCTTAGCTTGTTTTTATACGGCGATATGCAAACTTCGCAATAGTGCGCCATCCGCTCGAAGAGTCGGTATCAAACTGCTTGATCTCACCGTTTTTAACTTCGTGGATAATCACAAGAGCAGGATTGTAGGGAGTAAGCGTCCGAAAATACCGCAGATCATCTTCGTGTAGCGGTTTGCGGCCTGGATAGGTAACGCGAAATTTTTCTATCGCAAGATCATCGAAATAATGTGGTCGACCTTTTGGTGGCAAAAAAAGCTCGGCTTTTAAACCCATGCGCGCGATTATTTTTTGGATATCACCCAGAGTGTATTTTGACCTGCCGTGTATATAGACATAGAGCTGCTTCTTTTTTGATAAGAATACACTCGCTTCTCCAGTGTGGCCAACTGGAATTTCACGCGCGATCATTTGGCGGATTTCTACATCCACACCAAATCGATCTTTTGCAATCTGCTCGATTGCTTCGTCGTCCATCAGATCCACGTTCATAGCTACAGTATAGCACCCCTGCTAGCGATACTAAACACCTCTAATATGCTTGTGTTTTCTCTTTCATTCATATATACTTGCGCCACCACACAAAAAAGGAGCGTTTCATGACCACTTCTATAGACAAAAACCTTGTACCATCTTTCTCTACTAACACCATGCCCCGCGACGAAAGCGGGGATTTTTTGTACCAACCATTTGAAAACGATGTAGCTCGCACACGCCAGGTCAATGAGGATGAAACACGTCATGCGGTGATATTGAGAGAGCGAATTGACATGGAGGATGGCACCTATTATGATGTCACTTCGACGCTTGCGAAAAACCGCACTATCGACATTGGAATCGTCGCGACATCTGCGTGGCTCACGCAGGATAGGGGAATCAATCAAGACCGAGCACTTCGTGCGGCTCGTATAGGCATTGACACCGTCTTTGTCTCGCCACAGCAAAACTTGAGCCGAAGGGGAAGATTCGGTAAAAGTGTCTGTAATATGATTCGTATAGCTGACCACCTTCATTTACGACACGACAGAGATCCGGACAATCTTTGGCTCGATGGCATATCACGTGGCGGCATGCACGCACTTGGAATTACTGCAAAAGCGCCCCACATTGACAACAAGCAGGTCATTTACGGTGACTATACTGTACCGTGTTTTCCAGATGGTATTCAGCCATCAAAAGATATTGCGCTACTACCTAAACTGATTGGCAACGAGCTTGGCGCGTCAACCGCGCTTTTGCGATTACCGTTTAGCGCTCTCAAACATTACCCCCAAACCGTTCCACTCAATCCAAAGAAGCAGTTTCAGCAATTCAAAGAAGTGCCCGTGCTCTTGAGCGGTCAGGTAGGAAATGCAGCTCGCAATATGCCAGTCGAAACGTTTGGACATGTCACAAATTATCTAGGAGATATTATGGGACAGGGGAGTCGCTGGGCACCTATCCTTGAACCCTACGATAATGTTACTGTCGAGAACTTTAAGGGCGGAGGACACGTGAGCATGGTGTCATCTCGATGCCAAGAAAAATGGGAAGCACGGATACGCGCCGTCCATGAGGTACTCGAAAGTCATCCACAGATTGCTGCACTAGGCCCAGCAGCACTTGCGGCCGCCGTCCGCGACAACAATGCCGATATATTCAAACACCGTCCAATTGCAGCTTGAGCGATGGTATCCATACTATAGAGAAGGTGCGCTATACTAGTAGTGAATGGATTTTTCAACTCGCTACGCCAAACTGAACTCCGCACAACGTGAAGCCGTCGATACTATCGATGGTCCGGTGATGGTAATTGCTGGTCCAGGCACAGGTAAAACCGAACTCTTAAGTATGCGTACGGCCAATATTTTACGTAAAACTGATGAATTACCAGAAAATATTTTATGCCTCACTTTTACCGAGAGCGGCTCTATCGCTATGCAAAAGCGTCTACGCGATGTGATTGGGCGAGATGCATACAATGTATCGATTTACACCTTTCATGCATTTGGTGCAGAAGTTATGTCGCGCTACCGTGAATACTTTTATAACGGTGCGAACTTTCGTCCAGCCGATGCGCTCACTGTGCACCACATCCTCACGACAATACTCGATGAGCTGCCGTATGATAACCCACTACTGAGCCGTATGAACGGCAACTATACGGCGCTTGGTGATATCACGAGTAGCATATCGGATCTCAAGCGCGCCGGTATGTCGGTACGTGAGTTTACGGCGCTCCTCGACGCTGTTGACACCACACTTGAACAGCTACAAGATACTATTACGGCAATTTTCTCACAGCGCATCTCCAAATCTACCTATGATCAACTAATCGAAATTATCCCTACGATCAAATCAATCGAAGAGAATATGCCGCTCGACACCTTGCAGCCTTTCTCCGAAGTACTCCTAGAGAGTCTTGTGCATGCCCTAGAAGAAGCGGCCACGCATCCAAAAACTACGCCTCCGCTCACCGCCTGGAAACGCGCCTGGCTCACTCAAGACGCGCAGGGCAATCAGGTCTTACGGGCAACCAAGTACCAACCAAAGCTCCGGGCGCTCGCGGCTATCTACGAACGCTACCTCGAAGCCATGCAAACTGCAGAGCTGATTGACTTCGATGACATGATCATGCAAGTAGTCCATGCGCTCGAAACCCACTCGGAACTCCGCTATGAGTTGCAGGAAAAATATCACTATATTATGGTTGATGAATTCCAAGACACCAACCTCTCGCAGATGCGTATTTTGCGAAGCCTTACCAACAACCCAGTTGTAGAGGAGTCGCCAAATATTCTTGTGGTCGGTGACGATGACCAAGCGATTTATGGGTTCCAGGGTGCGGAAGTGGGCAATATCCTGACGTTTAACCAACTCTATCCCAGTGTGAGGCGTATCACACTCCGCGACAATTACCGGAGTGTGGCACCTATTCTCACTGGGGCGCGAGACGTCATCACTCAGGCAGATGAGCGGCTGGAGCGTCTACTCGAAGGAGTCGACAAAACACTCACGGCTCACATGGAGTCACCCGATACAGCTGCACAAGTTATAGAACTGCCGAATTCGCACGCAGAACGCGCCTGGATCGCACATACAATCGCTGAGCACATTTCGCAAGGTGTTGCCCCGGCGTCTATTGCCGTCATTGCAAAGACACACAAAGACCTGGTTGCACTCCTCGAGTACATGGTGCAAAAAAATATTCCGGTGAGTTACGACCGCCGCGACAATGTGCTCGATGATGAAGTAATTATTCAACTCGAACATGTTGGTCACGTTATTTGGGCATTATTCCGCGGCGACCATCCTGCTGCAAATGCACATCTTCCAGAGATGCTTAGCCATCCGGCATGGAACATCGCACCTGAGACACTTTGGGACATCAGCCTCAACGCATCCTCGAACCGACAGACATGGCTCGAAACAATGCGCCACCACGATGCTACCAGTGAACTTTGGGCTTGGCTGCAATCGTGCGCAAAAGAGCTCACTCATACGCCGCTCGAGCGTATGCTCGATATCCTGCTCGGCACGACAAAACTTGATGGTGAGTATACGTCACCACTGCGCGAATACTTCTTCCCAGCGCATGAATTTGAGCACGATGCATCGCGCTATCTCATGCACCTCGAAAATCTTACTGCCATACGCACTCAACTTCGCCAACACCAGGCTGCGCTCGAGAGCGCGCGACTCCCAGAGTTTCTCGAGTTTATAGAACAGCACCGCACGACTGACACGCGCATCACAAGCCTTCGTCATGTCGGTCAAGACGATGAGGCTGTGCAACTGCTCACCGCCCATGGCTCAAAGGGACTTGAATACGACCATGTCTTTATTGTGAATGCGACTGACAGCGTGTGGGGCAAAAAGGCAAGCGGTCGTAGCGCAACGATTCAATATCCACCACATCTTCGCCTGGCGAGAAATAGCGGCAATTACGATGAGCGCCTGCGTCTGTTTTTCGTAGCCATGACCCGTGCGCGTACGCACCTTCATATTTCGTACGCACGAGAAAACGACAGCGCAAAAGAGACACTGCCTGCCGGATTCCTCGTCGACAGCCAGCTCACGTCCGTACAATCAGATGACCCCCATGCACACACCACTCCGCTCGAAGCCGCCGAACGAATATGGTATGCACCAATTGTATCGCTGCCAACACACAGCATGCAGGACTTACTCGCACCATTACTTGCTCAGTATAAAATTAGTGCCACACATGTGAACGCGTTTATCGACGTGTCGCAGGGTGGACCGCAGACATTTTTGCTCAACAATCTGCTCCGTTTTCCAAGTAGTCCAAGTCCGCACGCCAATTACGGCACAGCTATCCATGCGACACTGCAACGAGCCCACGATTATATACGGGCCCACAAATCGCCACAACCAGAGGAAGATATTCTCCATGAGTTCGAAAAGTCGCTCGAACAAATGCCCTTTACACCAGAAGAGTTGCCCACATACCTCCAGAAGGGAAGTGATGCCCTCCGCGCATTTCTAAACCAACACTACGCAAGCTTTTCGCCGGAGCAGCATGCAGAACTTAATTTCTCCTACCAAGATGTATGGCTCGAAGAAGCGCACCTTACTGGAAAACTCGACGTAGTGATGTTTGACACCCAAGCGATGACCGCCACCGTGACAGACTACAAGACAGGTGGTTCTTTGAAAGATTGGGACAAAGGCCCAGACTACCAGAAAATCAAGGCACATAAGTATCGCCAGCAACTTTTGTTTTATAAACTACTTATCGAACACTCACGTGAGTGGCGCAAGTACACTATGACTCGGGGCGTTCTGCAGTTCGTGGAGCCCGACAAGGCGGGAAACATCGTTGCACTTGAACTTTCCGACATAGATACAGATGAACTTGCCCGATTTGCACAACTCGTCCAGGCTGTATGGCATCGTATTCAGACGCTGGACTTTCCGGATACCTCTAGGTACGATGCGACACTCGCGGGCATTAAGCAGTTTGAAGAAGATTTGTTAACAGATACTATATAGGGTGTATTACTTCTACCGATAAGACGCTTGACGAATACGGCAATATGCGATATGATAACCGACGGATACGTGTGTGGCGAAGTGTAGGTAAGTGATATTTGCAGACAGTTCGCTGCACATGATCTGTTGTTTAACAGACAGAGATAGTATCGAGTAGCCTCCGGGCAACCATCGGTACGCGTGTAGCTCCAGGAAGGGGCGAGGCGAGCATAGGGAAGTGCTTGTCTCGTCTCTTCCGAACGGGGTGTGGCGCAGTCTGGTAGCGCGCTGCGGCTTCGCCGTAGAGGTCGTTGGTTCAAATCCAGCCACCGCCGACAATGAACTGCAGTCCTGCAGTTCACACTACAAGAGATTGGATGTGGTCTAGATGGCTACAGAGCAAGAGTACATCAACGCGGCAAAGAAGCCCCCTTCGTCACGTTCCGTGGAGGATCAGGCGCTGGTGGCCCAGGGGCAGAACATGACGTCGGTGCGAAACGCCGACTTCGAGGCACGCGAGAACGCCAGGACCGGCCGGCAGTAGTTCCATCCCCAGGTGGCTTCACCGCCACCTGGGCTCGCGAATGCAGCTCAGCGGGAGCAGTTGACATCAACAGTGTCAATGGTCGCGGGTTCGAATCCCGTCATTCGCACGAGAGACGGTGCGGCTGGAATGTATCTGCCGACTCTCACTCCGTGGCGCTTAATCGCGCTCAGGCATTTGAATGAAGTCCTCGCGGCGCACATCCTCATCAGCTTTGCTGATCGAGCATATGGCTACCCGCCATAGCGTGCGCCGCGAGGCACCAAACTTTGCAGCACTCTACTATCTCTGTCTGCATCTACCAATGCCCATATTTTACCTATAAATGTGAATATTGATAGATGAAGAGGAACACATATATATGAAAAATTTCTGGGTAGACCTACCAACACCATTCTATATACTTGCCCCCATGGAGGCTGTCACGGACGTCGTATTTCGCCATGTGATTGCTGACGCCGCCGCACCCGACGTATGGTTTAGTGAATTTACCAACGCTACAGGCTGGGCTGTAGCAGGAGACCGCGCTATCGGCGGGCGACTCGTCAAGACTGATGACGAACAGCCGATCGTCGCACAGCTCTGGGGTAGCGCGCCAGAAGCCATGGAAAAACTCGCGCGTCACTGTGCTGAGCTTGGGTTTGATGGCATCGATATTAATATGGGCTGCCCAGATAAGTCCGCCACCAAAAGTGGCGGAGGTGCAGCTATGATCTGCAATCCCGAGAACGCCGCCGCTATCATCGCCGCAGCCAAAACGAGCGGACTGCCTGTGAGTGTAAAAACTCGCCTTGGTTACAGTCGGATCGATGAATGGCAAGAATGGCTCACGCACATTCTCCAGCAGGATGTCGTGAACCTCACTATTCACCTTCGCACCAAAAAAGAAATGAGCAAAGTGCCCGCACATTTCGAATTAATCCCAGCTATCAAGCAGTTGCGTGACGAAATCGCGCCCCATACACTCCTTACGATCAACGGCGATATTCGTGATCGTGCACACGGTGACGAATTGGTAGCAGAGACGGGTGTAGACGGTGTCATGATAGGGCGCGGTGTGTTTCATAATCCTTTTGCATTTTCCACTAACCCCGCACCGCGCTCACGCGAAGCACTCCTAAGCCTGTTGCGACGTCAACTTGATCTTTACGATCACTACAGCAATCACACGGGCCGCCCCTACGAAACACTCAAGCGATTTTATAAAATCTATGTGCGAGATTTTGACGGTGCTGCGGAACTTCGAGACAAGCTCATGCACACAAAGACCACTGACGAGGTGCGTCGCATCCTTGCTTCATTAGTATAACGATAGTGTATACTAATGAAATGAACGCGCGTGGGCATGGTGGATTTACTATTGTAGAACTCCTGATTGTAATTGTAGTAATCGGCATACTAGCCGCTATTACTATTGTGGCGTTTAACGGCGTACAGCAGCGCGCAAACAATGCTGCAAAATTCCAAGCAGCAGCAAGCTATGGAAAATCAATTCAGCTATACGCGACACAAAATAATACATTACCCCCGATGGGGAACGGCAGTGTCTGCTTGGGTCAAGGCTATACAATTCGTGGTAGTGACACGGTAGGTACCTGCGGGGGAAGTGACTATACTACCCGCGAGGATGCAACGTTTAATGCGGCAATTCAAACCGTTTTGTCTCGTATACCCGAGGCAAATAATAAAGTCGTGACAAAGGGAGATGGAGCGACGTTTGTCGGCATTACCCTCACCAACTGGGACGGATTTACGCTTGACGGCAGACCAAATCCATACGTGCTACAGTTCGTGCTCGAAGGACAAAACCAAGATTGCAACGTGCCAGGTGTCGTAGAAATGATCAATGGAGAATGGGGTAATTTTAGACCAGCAGCTAGTCAGAAATTTACGTTCTCCGACCCTGTGAGTACGACCTGCGTGGTCGCACTTCCAAACGCCTCATGAGGTTTTTGAGCTCGCACACATCCTCTGTCTTGGTCCTACACAAAAAAACACCACCTAAATAGGTGGTGTTTTTCTTGTAGAGTAAGATCTCTAATGACGTCGGCGACGACGTAGTCCAGCAACCTTGAGGCGAACCCCGTGTCGATCGACAAGTGCCGAGGCTTTTTCCAGTTCAATCTGATTTTTTGCTTCATCTTTCATCTTGAGGGCTCGATCAAGCGCGGCTTTTGCCTCTGTCTCGACAATGTCGTTTTCGCTGTCGGCTTCGTCCACTAACACCTTGATAGTGTCGTATGTCACCTCAATGACACCACCGCTAATAGCAAAGAATTCGAGCTTGCTGTCGTCGTCATGCTTGTCGTGACGCACCGCAATTGCGCCTGGTGTCGCAATACTCACGAGAGGCTCATGGCCTGGAAACACCGCAATCTCTCCGTCGGCCGTTGGCAAAATCACCTCGTAGACATCTTGATCGACTTTTACACCAAGTAATGTGACTAACTGAAACTTCATACAATATTACCGCTTCCTGCCGCGCACGGCAACTAGTCTTTCTTCTCCGAAAGAGCGCCTGGTGCCATATAGAACCAGCTTTCAGGCTTATCATCGTACTTGCCAGCTAGGATATCTGCAGCATCTTTGATAGTATCTTCGAGCTTGACATAGACCCCTGTGTTACCAGTAAATTGTTCGGCAACGTGGAATGGCTGTGCGAAGAAGCGCTGCAAGCGTCGCGCACGGTTGACTGTGCGCTTTTGCTCGTCTGAAAGCTCTTCCATACCGAGAATTGCGATGATATCTTGGAGGTCTTTATACTCCTGTAGTACACGTTGCACTTCACGCGCTACTCGGTAGTGCTCTTCGCCAACAATCTCTGGATCGAGGCTACCGCTTGTACTATCGAGTACGTCGACTGCTGGATATATACCGATCTCTGTCAGCGCACGGTTCATCACGATGGTCGCATCGAGGTGAGCGAACGTCGTCGCAGGAGCAGGGTCGGTAAAGTCGTCGGCCGGTACATACACTGCTTGAACTGAGGTGATCGAGCCTGTTTTTGTCGAGGTGATTCGCTCTTGCAATGCACCCATCTCCTGCTGAAGATTTGGCTGATACCCCACGGCAGACGGCAAGCGACCAAGTAGGGCAGACACTTCTGCACCAGCTTGTGTGTAACGGAAGATGTTATCGACAAACAATAGTACGTCTTTACCTTCGTCACGAAATGCCTCGGCCATCGCAAGACCACTGAGTGCTACGCGAAGACGAGCTCCTGGTGGCTCATTCATCTGGCCAAACACGAGCGACGTCTTGTCGAGTACGCCGCTGTCTGCAAGCTCTTCGTAAAGGTCTTTACCTTCACGCGTACGCTCACCGACACCAGCAAACACTGAGTTTCCTTTGTGGTATTCAGCAATGTTGTTGATTAATTCTTGGATAAGCACGGTTTTACCGACACCAGCACCAGCGAACAAGCCAGCTTTACCACCTTTGGTGAGTGGTGCGATGAGGTCGATCACCTTGATACCAGTCTCGAGAATCTCCGCAGTATTCGACTGCTCAGTAAGTGCTGGTGGGGCACGATGGATCGGAGCCCTTGGTGCGTTTTTTGGCGCAGGCTTATCGTCGATTGGCTCACCTACGACATTAAACATACGTCCCTGAGTCTCTTGTCCTACAGGTACACTGATCGGTGCACCTGTCGCAACGACATCCTGACCACGTCGGATACCATCGGTGCTACTCAGGGCAATTGTCCGAACGGTGCGCTCGTCGAGATGCTGTGCCACCTCGAGTGTAATTGTTTTGTTGTCTTGTGCTATATGAAGCGCATCATAGATTGCAGGGATTTTTATTCCTTCTGCAAACTCGACATCAACAACCACACCAACCACTTGGGTGATGTGACCGATGTCTGTTTTTACTGCTGTCTTAACCATCATTATCTCCTTATCTTAATCATTCAGGGCTTCGACGCCGCCGCTTATCTCTGCCAATTCTTGTGTAATTGCCGCCTGTCGTGCTTTGTTCATAGCAAGTGTCAGGTCGTCTACTAAGTCGGTCGCGTTATCGGTGGCATTTTTCATTGCCATCATACGCATGATATATTCACTTGCGCGTGCGGTTAGCAGTGCGTGATATACCTGCGCTTCTATGAGACGATAGGTAACTGCCTCGAGCACCTCTTCTTTGCTTGGCTCAAATAGAGCCTCGCGTACGTTTTCACCTACGTCAACAACCTCGTAACCAGCCGGCAGAATACGCTGCATACGTGCTTCTTGGCGGACAGTAGAGTGATACTCGGTAAATACCACGTCAACTGCGTCAACCGCCCCAGATTCAAATTTTTCAATTGCCATCTGCACGATTGCCCGCAATTGGCCACCAGCAGGGTCATCCGGTAAGTCCTGATAGGCAGCCGCGACCTCGGTACCTTTGAGGCGAGAGGCAAATCGATTCGCACGCCGACCAATATAAAGCGTCTGATTAGCCACACCTTCTTTATCATCCGAAAGAAGCTGCTTGGCATAGAGCTTGAGTCCGTTTGCATCGTATGCACCCGCCAAACCTTTATCTGTGGCAATCACGATAAGAAGGCGGCTTTTGACTTGTGCTCGTTTTTCATACAGTGGATGATCGTCCGTCACACCCTGCGAGGCTAGGTGAGTAAGGATTTCATTTGCCATACGCGTGTATGGCGCTGACGCCTCTTCGGCTTCTTGAGCCTTACGCATCTTGCTCGCCGCTACTAGCTGCATCGCCTTGGTGATTTGCTTAGTGCTTTTGACCGATCGTATACGGGTCTTAAGCGCGCGAGTACTAGGCATTGTTACTCCTCAAGTCCTTTTGCTACAGATTTTGCTGCATCGAGGATAAGTTTTGCATACTTACTATCGCTTGAGATTTTTTCATTACCTTTGGTAAGTTCTTGCATGTCCTTCTTGTGATCGGTCCATAGGCGAGTGAGAAGTGCAAACTGCGCATCTTTAATTTTACTCACAGGCACTGCATCAAATGCACCTTCGCTGACCGCGTAAATACTTGCGACCTGCTCCCAGATACTTGCAGGCTGGTACTGGTGTTGCTTGAGTAGTTCTGTAAGACGCTGGCCTTTTTCGATTTGACTCTTCGTTGCTTCGTCGAGGTCACTACCAAACTGTGCAAACGAGGCAAGCTCACGGTACTGACTAAGACCAAGCTTGAGGTGTGATCCTACAGACTTTACAGATTTCGTCTGAGCATCACCACCGACACGGCTCACAGACAGACCTGCCGAGATCGCTGGGCGAATACCTTGGTTGAAAAGATCCGTCTCTAGGAAAATCTGACCGTCGGTAATGGAGATCACGTTCGTTGGCACGTAGGCCGAAATATCACCCGCTTGTGTCTCAATAATAGGGAGGGCAGTCAGTGAGCCGGCACCGAGTTCGTCGGTTAGTTTTGCACTACGCTCAAGTAGGCGAGAGTGTAGATAGAATACGTCGCCAGGAAACGCCTCGCGTCCTGGTGGACGACGGAGCAAGAGTGACATTTGGCGGTAAGCTACCGCGTGCTTAGTAAGATCATCGTAGATAATCAGCGCATGCTGTGCGTTATCACGGAAGTATTCACCCATCGCAGTTGCGGAATATGGTGCAAGATAGAGGAGTGATGCCGGGTCTGATGGACCAGTTGCAACAATGATAGTTTGCTCCATCACACCTTCTTCTTTCAGGCGTTCAACAAGTCGGGCAATTTTCGAGAGCTTCTGACCAATTGCTACGTAGACGTTGACCACACCGGTCTTCTGACGACCCTGGTTGATCATCGTATCTATCGCGATCGCTGTTTTACCCGTCTGGCGGTCACCGATGATAAGCTCACGCTGACCACGGCCAATAGGGAACATTGCATCGATTGACATGATGCCGGTCATCATTGGTTCGTGCACGTGTTTACGGCCAATCACACCGACTGCTTCGCGTTCAATAAGTCCACGCTGCGTTGTTTTGATAGCTGGGCCGCCGTCGAGTGGGTTACCGAGCGGATCAACTACGCGTCCGAGCAGCTCTGGCCCTACTGGTACATCGAGGATGGTACCTTTGAGTGTAACTTTTGCTCCAGCGTGTACAGATTCGTCGCTGCCAAGTAGTACTGCGCCGATTTCGTCCTCGTTGAGGTTGAGTGCAAATGCTTCGACAGTTTCGCCGTTTGCGCCTTCAATCAACAACACCTCGCTATATCCTGCAGATCGCAGGCCGTGGACCCATGCCACACCATCGCCAACTCGCGTTACGATGCCGACGGTTTCAATGTCTCCTGCGACGTCGAGTTTTTCAATCGCGTCACGGAGGTCTTTGGATAGTTCTGAAATAGATAGGTCTGTTGCCATAATTCTCCTTATATCTTGCTTGCTTTCAATTGGTTGAGTCGTGTGCGTAGGGTTGCATCGAGCTGTGTTCCAGCTGCTTCGATACGGACACCACCTATCACGTGTGGATCAGTGTGCTCTCGATAGGCAACTTGCTCTGCATCCATATTGGTGCTGAGAAATTTCTCAAGTGCATGTCGTGTTTCGCTCGTAAGCTGACTCGCACTTGTGATATCGGCAACCAAAATACCGCGACGAGCGAGTGCTACTTCTGTGTCGCGCACAATTAAGTCTGCCTCGCCTGTGCGTCGTTCGTCTACTAGGTAGGCTGCCACCTGGTGGGTAATATCACGACCAGCGGCGATTTCTCCAGCCCACACATCTGCGATTTTACGGCGACTCAGTTTTGCCATATGCTAGCGAGCCTCCTTGATGGCAGTTTCCACGATTTTCTTATCGAGTTTTGCATCAGATACGTTGCCGATAATCTTTTCGGTTGCCATTGCCACCAAATCAATCGTGTCGTTGTGCAACGCTTTTCGTGCTGCAATTACGTCTTTGTCGAGCTTTTCCTGTGCATCTGCGACAATCTTGTCGGCACGAACTTTGGCTTTCTCGTCGCTTGAATCGATCAGCGCGATAGCTTCGTTTTTTGCAGTCGCCACAATATCTTTTGCTTCTTTTCGCGCTTCTTTGAGCAGCTCAGCGACCTCCGCCTGTGCAATCTCAGCGTTTTGCTCGGCGTTCTCGGCAGCCTTGACGCTGGCATCAATCTTCTCTTGGCGTTCGTCGATTATGTTGACAAATTTTGGATACACAAACTTGCCCAAAATCCACACCAGCACCAAAAAGGCCAATGCCTGACCGATAAGCATCTTCCAGTCGATTCCCAGCGCAGCAAATACACCCTCGTCAGACCCTGACGCGGTAGCCGCTAGAACAGTAAGTTGCGTAGTGAAATCCATGGAATAACCTTAACTAAACCATGAAGATGCTGATGATAGCAACGATGATCGCGATGATCGCAAGTGCGTCTGCAAACACGATAGCAGTAATCATAAGTGAGCGAATATCGCTGACTTTTTCTGGATTACGTCCAAGTGCGTTGAGTGCAGCCGAGCCAATCAAGCCGATTGCGAGTGCAGCACCGATAGCGGGTATTGCGTAGGTCAAACCAAATGCTAATGTTTCCATAATATATAACTCCTTTTATTTATTATCTAAATTATATCACTTTTCACTCTTATTCGGCCGCTGTAGCTTTTTTTGAAGTATCAGCAGGTGAGTGATCATGGGAAGGGTCGTGGTCGCCGTGTGTCTGAAGGGCGAGGGAAGTAAAGATGAGTGTCAGTACGAAGAATACATAGGCCTGAATAAATCCGACAAATAACTCAAATGCCATCACGAGCGGCAGCGCAGCGACAGCAAATGCGCCGGCCAGGATTGCTGTAATAAGCAGCAAAATCTCGCCCGCAAATGCATTACCGAACAAACGAAAACTCATCGCCACAAGACGAGAAAATTCGCCAACAAATTCGAGAATACCTTCGAACGCGCCGATGGGATCTTTGAATGGGTTACGAAAGAAGCGGCCGACATTGCCGAAGAAACCATGTTTTTGAACCGCATACACCTGCGAAGCGATAATGGCGATGATAGCGAGTGCAAAGGTAAAATTCAGGTCGGCTGGCAGCGCACGAAAAATCGGTACATCACCGACAGTGATCGAGCCAACGCCAGGCAAAATCTTAAACCAGTACGATACGATTACCGCGAAAAACATCGTAATAGCGAGAGGAAATACCTTGCGCGCTATCTTCTTGTCGCCAATAATTTCTTCGGCTTGCCCGAGAAAACCTTCGATACACCATTGCATCAGGCCGATGAAGCGATTGTACTTACCGGCGCCGACAGAATTTGCGGCATAAAAAAGCACTGCGAGCATCGTCACGATACTCATCGAGCCCAAAATCATCGCATTTGTCACAACAAATGAGCCAATCGAAAAAACTGGTTCGGCGATAAGACTGAAATGTAGACTGTCCATTATTTCTGATGTACTTTCTGTAACTGTTTTTTAACAAAAAATGCTGCGATTAGTCCACCGACAGCTGCGCCCACAAGCGTCAGCCATGGCATTGTATCCCACCGTATATCCAGGTACACACCCACAAGAGTCAGGCCGATCGTCGGCACAAACATGCGCCACGTCGTATCGCCTACATCCCTTAACAATAAAACGACCGGCGATTTTTCTGTCGACGGTGGAGTGGAATCACCTGGTTTGTCTGATGAGGTGCTCATCTACTTAACAGAGTAACAGATTATGACCTTTTATCCAACTGTAATTTTGGCGACAGTCCGGCTTCTCGTGTAGTAGTATAGAGAATATGCCTCGAAAAAATCGCACGACTCCGCATATACCGCTCAGTCCGCCTCCACTCGGTGGACACAAGCGTCGTTTTGCGACCAAACAACAAGCCGAAGCGGCAGCACACGAGCAGATGTTACTCGTATCGCATCTTGAACTCTATGTCTATAAAGGTCTTGACGGTGGGTGGTATTTGACACGCAAAAAATATTTTTAAGTGTCGTATATGCAAAACGGCCTTATCTCTCTGGATGAGAAATAAGGCCGTGTGCTATTTAGTTGTGCGAGAGTACTGGCGCCGACTCGACCGCCACCGCCGCGTTACTAGGCGTCGGCATATCGATAGCAAACCATGCCTCAGCCTGACCGTCCCACGCGGCGACATCGTCATCGGTGTAGCCGATACCCACCGCATCGAATACCGACTTCTGTACCATCGTCGCTGGATGCAACGAATCGTACACCTGGTAGGCAGTGTTGCCCTCGGCGCTCTGATACACAGTCGGTTCGCCGTGTTGCGCGAGATCGCCGTAACACGACGCGTCGGAGTGACAGCCGACGAACCCTAGTGCATTGACGACAGCCGATTCGATCGGCCGATCATCTTGCCACTGAAAATTCGCCACCGGGTCTGCTGTCACCACCACTTGCGTGATAGCTGCATTTCCCGTATCGGCCGGATCGCGTACACCGTCAAGCGGCACACCAGCGCTGCCGAGACCACTATCGGGTGGCAGCACCTCTTGGAGTCGTGGCACAATCGACCACGGGGCACGACCGTCCGATGTCAGGTACACCTCGTCTTGCTCACCGAGAAGTCCTTCGTCACTCGCGATCTCCGCAGCATCGCCAAGCGCCACTGCGCCTTGCGAATACCCGGTGTAGATTACAGGCAGCGAATTGTCCGATGCCTCAAGCGCTCTCATGACTGCCAGGTTACGCTCGACAGCCATACCTTTCGATTCGCCAAATGTCGGCGCATCAAACGGCCGTGCCGCACCAGACCTACCGGAAATGACAGGCCAGAACGACTCATCGTAAGAAATCACCGTAGCAGCGCGGGTACCCACGAGTGGACTGACGCGATCGATAAGTGTCGTGTCGTCTGTGCCCGGTGTCACTACGACAAGCGCCTCAGAAAGCGTTGTGTCGTCGCTCTCGAACTCTTCGCCATCAGTGATGATGCCGAGTTCGATCAGAGGCTGAAGCGCAAGTGGAAGCGCTGGACGCACTGCCGCCTGAGCTGGCGACGCCAATAGAGACATCACAAACAACGTCGATACGACCGCAGCCGTCGACTGGATAGACCGGATCATGCGAATCCCTCTCTTGTCAACATACCCTCGAGAGCGGAGTTGCTCTTCGAGGACATAGCACATTTGTCATACTGTCAGGAAGTGACGAGCTGATCAAACATTGATAATTATAGCATTTTTTAAATAAAAATCAATATATGCGCGCTCCGCAATAGTCGGGCTATCTATCGCTGCGTGTCGATGAACGTATGTGCTCGACCGCGTGCGCCGCCACGTCCAGTACGCCCAATACGGTGTACATAGTCTGAGTACGTCTGAGGCGTGTCAAAATTAATCACGTGGGTCACGTTTGGAATATCGAGACCACGTGCTGCAACATCTGTCGCTACCATAACCTTGACATGCTCGTCTTTGAACTGACGGAGCGCTTTTTGTCGCTGCGACTGGTTCTTGTTACCATGGATTGCCACAGAAGGGTGTCCACTATTTGACAAGTGGTCACTCAGGCGCTGAACGCCAAACTTAGTTTCTCCGAATACCAACACCTTACTATAGTCATCTTGGTGCAACATATCTGTGAGGAGCTCGAGTTTATGCGTTTTGTCACGCGCTTCTATAATACTCTGTTCGACATGATCGCTTGTCTCGGTTGTGCGCACCGAAATAGTGACAGGGTCACGCAGAAAATCATGTACAAGTGCTTCTATATCAGGAGTAATAGTCGCAGAGAAGAAAAGAGACTGACGTTCTTTTGGCATTTCTTTGACAATTGCTCGAATGTCTGGCAAAAAGCCCATATCAAGCATGCGATCTGCTTCGTCGAGCACGAGCGTCGACATGTTCTTCATCTGAAGATGACGCTTGTCGATAAGATCCTTGAGGCGACCTGGTGTTCCAATAATAAAATGTGGACGACGCTTGAGATCTCGCAGCTGACGATCAACATTGACACCGCCAACGATGAGTGCAGAGTAAAGACCAAGGCCACGTGAGAATACACGGAACTCTTCATCAATCTGCTGTGCAAGTTCGCGTGTTGGTGCGACGATCAAGACACTTGGTCGTAGCATAATACCACTCATGCGCTCGATGATCGGAAGCAAGAATGCTGCCGTCTTACCGGTACCTGTATTCGCGAGACCAATTACATCTTTACCAGCGATAATCTCAGGGATTGCTTGGTCTTGAATTGGACTTGGGTTTTTATACCCTTTAGCTCGGATGTTAGCGCGTAGCTCAGCACCAAATGGAAAATCATCAAAGACGTTCTTAGGCACATATGCCACTTCATCTTCGCGTACCGCTGCTTTGTTAATAAATTTAGACGGGTGGATATACTGTTTAGCTGGACCCTTATTGCGTCCACCTGAGCGACCGCCGCTTGGGCGACCACCGCGTCGAAAACTACTGGCGCTCCGTTGCGGACGCCCTGAACCATGTGTTTTAAAAGACATGAAAATAAAACCTTTCTTTTTGCAAATATTTTATTGCAGGCGAAAACGAGAGAATGTTCGGAAGGGAAGCGCCTATTTTATAAAGTGGGTGCGCTACATGCGCCCAAAAACCCTAGCACAATCAAATGCAATACTTATTTAGTATAGCAAAGTAGACTTTATTTGTCAACAGTGCTATAGTGTGGCCACACCGATTCGAAAGGTGAAGCACATGACATATGGCGCGTTTCGCAACGCCCTCCAGCGAACCTATGCCGAGCACAGCTATTTCGGGTTACAAATTCTCGATCTCCAGTTGCGTGAGCAGTTTATCGCAACGGTAGAAAGAGGTATGGCTGTCTACTATCAATTGCAGACTGTCACTGAGATGGCCGATCAACTTCGCGACCACCTCAAACGTACTTGGAGATCGACGCAAAGTTGCAGAGAAGACCGCACACGCTGCGTCAATCGAATATGCCCATGTTCATACGCCGATTACTTATCGTACCGTGGTTTGCGAGCCACTCAGGCCAGACTTGAACGCAGGTTCAGTAACCTCGCTCGCGAAGCATACGAGATTCGTGCCACCTGGCAATATGTGTTGCGGCCAGTTTCTGCTAGACTCCTAGAAAACCGAGAGTATCGCACATTGTTTCTTGCCACGCTTGTAGTGTGCGGAGAGATCAGCGCGTCAGAGTACGAGACTGCTTGCATGGAAGGATTCTTATCCATAGTCACAGAACCCGACATGGTTGTTCTACATATTGGGCAAGAGAGGGAAGTAGTCAAAAGGGTTGTCACCGTGCATGAACCAAAATATCCCACGAGGAGGTGATATACGCGACCGCGAAACCGGTCGCGTTTCGCACGTATATAAAAACACACCCGTACATCTGTACGGGTGTGTTTTGTTGTAGTGACTAAGGACTACCAGCTGCGCTGACGGAATGAACCGCCACCGTTGCCGCCACGGTCGTTACGACCACCACCGTCTGAATCACGGCGTGGGCGCTCTTCGCGTGGACGAGCTTCGCTGACATTGATGGCACGGCCATCAAGTTCTTTGCCATCGAGCTGCTCAACAGCTTTTTGGTTATCTTCTTCGTTTACAAATGTAACGAATCCGAAACCGCGGCTGCGACCAGTATCACGATCAGTCATAACCTTTGCAGATTCGACTTCACCGATAGTAGCAAAAAACTCTGCCATAGTCTCATCGGTAGTTGCGTAAGCTAGGCTACCGATAAACAAATTTTTCTTGGACATGTATGTTGAATACCTTCATCTTATTTTCTGTCAAATTCGACCAGAAGACGATTCTTGGCATTCATATGTCCACAACGAGGGTGGATCAGAATGTGAACACGCACTTTCTACCTTGACAATTACTAGTGTAAAAGAAACTTACACGATATGCAAGCATTAACTTATACATTAGGCGCGCTACCCCGCATAGTCCTTAGCTCCACCTCTAGTAATCATAGATTATTGACTATAGATGTAGTATAATTAAAAGAAGAAAAAGGAGGAGTATGAGCGATACAACCGATACGAAAAAGGTGACAATCTATAGTACTACATGGTGCGCATTCTGCAGCACTGAAAAACAGTGGCTTGATAAACTTGGCGTTGAGTATAATGCAAAAGATATCGAAGAAGACAAAGCGGCGCACGATGAGCTCATGGAAAAACTAGGTGGCAACTTCCAGGGTGTGCCGGTGACTGACATCGATGGCGAAATCATCCTTGGGTTTGACCGACCAAAATTACAAAAGGCACTTGAAGACAAACAACTTATCGGTTAATACCGCGTCCTCTTAAACTTTTATGGCTACTCACTTCTTGCAGGTGAGTAGTGTACGTTATGGGCATCAATATCTAACATGTCACCCCCAAGTTCTTGGCGGAAGTAGCCATCATGACTGACATACAAGACTGCACCCGTATAGCGGCCTAGCGCCATCTCCAGCTCTTCGATACTCGGAAGGTCAAGGTGGTTAGTCGGCTCGTCGAGAATCAGTAGCTGCGGGTCATTCGCAAGCATTGAGATCAACTGAAATCGAGCTTTCTGTCCACCGCTGAGGCGCTCGAGTGGCACATCACGATCTGCTGCTGTAAACAAATAATCACTCATAAGTCCACGGATTTTTGTCGTACTAATTGGCAAGTTGCGATCGAGATAGAGTCGCTCAATTGCTTCTTCGAGCGCATAGGGGAGGTATTTTGCATTAATTTCTTGCTCGTAGATACCGATCCTCGCCTGTGCATCGAGTGTGAGCGCCCCGTCCAGCACATCGGGAGCGTTTTCTTGGTGCAGCAATGCCCGCAAGAGGGAAGTCTTACCAGAGCCATTGCGACCCCTTAACTCAAGCGCCTCTCCTTCACGCAGGTCTATATTCACACCTTCGAACAGCACTGCGTCGCCATAGGCAAGCGACACATTCGCTGCCTTTACCAGCACATGCTTACTCCGTGACTCATCACTCTTAATATTCATCCGAATATTGCGTGACTTAAACTTATCGTAGCGTGATGCTGCCTTGTAGTCGAGCTGAGACGCAGAGTCTTTATCGATCCAGAACGTAGGCTTTTCTTTGCTCGAAAGCTCCGCAAGCTCGGCACGTGATTCATTTTCAAGCCGTTTAAATTTTTGAATTGTGCCTGGATTGCGTGATTTTTCTTTGAGACGCTGATAATCCAATACTTTTTGCTTGAGATTCACAATTCGTTTTTCGATTTGCTCAAATTCATTCATGCCAGCGGATGTGCTTGTCGCGTTCTGCTTAAGATAGGCGTCGTAATTACCTTTGTAACTTACACTGCCGCCATCTTTTAGTTCCACGATGCGATCTACTTCTCGCAGTACATCTCGATCGTGTGTGATTACGAGCATGGCTTCGCGGGCAGTTTTCATCCATTCGATGAACTGCTGCTTGGCCACATAGTCCATGTGGTTGGTCGGCTCGTCGACTAATGCCACGTGAGAATCTGAATGCATAATTTTTATAATTTCTACTAACCGCTTCTGTCCTCCAGATAAAGAACTCATAGTACGGTGCGCCATGCCATCAAGTTGAAAATTACTTAGCTCTCGCTCAATTTTTTCCTCAACCTGGTAGAAGCCCTTGTCATCAAAACGCTGCAAGGCATCGGTATATTCATTGATGAGCTTCATGTCATCACCCATAGAGACAGGATATGTTTCGATAATATGACTAAGTTCGCTATACTCTGGCAGTCCTGACAGTACATACTGCGACACGGATACCTCGCCAAGGCCATGATGCTCTTGGGCAGTGCTCGCGACCGTCACACCGCGTTTGTATATCACGTCACCTGTAAAATCCAAATCAGTGCCTGTCAAAATGCCAAATAGGGTAGACTTCCCAACACCATTGCGTCCCACGACACCAATTTTCTCGCCATCATCAATGCTAAATTTCACCTGACTCATTAGGTGCTTGTCGCCAAACGACTTTTCGGAAATGTTTATGTCAGCAATCATACCGTCCCAGTATAGCACGTATATTGACTTTATTTTTAAAAAATGTTATTATAGTGATATGAAAGAAGGATTTGAGTCTGTCGATAATTCATTTCTAGACCGACGCCGTAAAAAGTTGGCCGAGGAAGCATTATCAGGTGAAATAGAAGCGCCATCCGCGCCTATAGTGGGAACTGACGCAAATCCTATAATCTTGCGTATGCTACAAAAAATCAATGAAGTGGGGTCTCAAGAACTCGGAGCTATCAATTTTGTACTCGAACGGGTTGAAACACTTCGCCTGAGTGGTGAATCAGAAGAAGCCGTGCGCCACACTCTCAATACAGTACTGAGTCAACACCCTGTCTTACTCAGAGAATTACATATGATTGGCGATCTACCCGAACCTGCCGACCGAGCCAACAATCCTTACGGACTTTAGTTACTTTTTGAGATAGGGCTTGAGGTGCTGCGCCACGTGATCAGGAAGCACCGTCACAATCGAATGACCGCCAAGTGTTGAAATAACCTCCGCGTCGGCAATATGCTGTTCAAACCAGTGTACAGAGCTACCCCCGACCACTTCGTCATCTGTCGTTTGCAGTATGATCGTCGGCACTTGCGAGATATTTACATCTTGGCATTGCTTTTGGAAGACCTCGAGCTGTTTCATGAGGTAGAAGAGGTTGCTCGTATAGTGTGCTGACTCTTGTCTCCTGGCACGGAGGCGATCCATCAGTATATGTCGATCCCAGTACCGCTTATACCCGTACAAGGTAATCGCATCGACAAGGAAACGACTTCGCATGACTCCGACAACTCGATCGAGACTCATGACCCGTGAGGTACCTCGCATAACACGAGGCAATAATCCTACAAATCTGTGGAGTGATGAGGCGGGACAAATGAGCACCAATTGTACAACTTCCTGCTGGTGGGCAGCTGCATACAAAAACGCGGGTATCGCACCGTGTGAATAGGCAATAATGCGTATTTTTTTACCAGTCTTGTGCTGTGCAACCTGCGCTTCGACAAGGCGAAGATACTCCTGTGGATCCGCAAGAACATTCGGCTCAAGCAGTCCATGCATCGGCGAAAACCCGGGCATATCAAGGGCGACAACGTCACTTGGATCTAGCGCAAGCGCCCGTACAAAGGAGGCGAGTGAGGTGCTCGCACCGCCACTAAACCCATGGAAGAAAAATGTTTGCATTAAATACGTTAGTCCTACATTTTTTCGGCAATTTCGCGAATATCGTCGCGTAATTTTGAAAAAGTAAATTTGTTTGTCTCGCTATCATAAAACTTGCGTAGTGTACGGACCGGAAAGTAAATCAGAAGATAGATAAATATTGGCATTCTTGCCGAAGCGCTCGTGACTCCATGCGCCTGGAAGGTGCGTTCAAATCGCATTACATAATTGTAATAATCCCTGGGCCTATCTTCGATACGTCGTGCCGACATGCCGCCAATCATATCCGGTACATAGGCGACATGAAGCCCTTTTCGGAAAAGCCCTAGCGCAATATCAATATCTTCATGCAACAAGTCTTCCTCGTCTCGGTGTAGTAAATCTTGAATTTGTCCCCACGCAGTCGTGCGAATTGCCATGTTACTGCCGAATAAAAACGTATAGTCTTTTGCCGAATTGTATAGCACGCGTCGAATGCGCGTATCGATCGCGAGACCGACCTTGGGAAGTGGCATATCGTGGTATGCCACTGGACCTGTCGCGGCTGCGATATTTTTTTGTTTAAACGCACGACGCACCGTGTGCACCCAGTTATCACTGAGTGCAGAATCGGCATCTATACGCCCAATCACTTCACCCTTCGCTGCATTCATTCCACGGTTGCGAGCGGGGATGATACCTTGTTCTTTTTCCTTCAACAATCGTATGTGCGCTTCTGGATGTGCTCGCTGCAGACGCTTGACAATCTTTGCCGTTTCGTCGACCGAATTGTTATCAACTACAATAATTTCATCCGCACGCTCATCTTGAGTAATGCAGGAAAGGAGACATTTTTCGATGACTTTTTCTTCGTTATAGACAGGTATGACTATCGACAGTGTTGGTAGTTTTACCATGATTACCCCTTATTATACCACACCGGACTAAAGCCACGGCCGGGTTTCATACCCGTGATTATATTGACGAATACTGAATTTCATCGTGTGCGGATCATAAAATCGAAAGCCGAGCGACGCGACTGCTTGCGCGAGACACCCAAGCCACGCTACAGCAGTAATGCGTCGAGCTTCGCGATGAAAACCCATCACACGATAGGTAGTAGGCCAGCGCATATTGTAATGGTAAAATTCCCGTGGACTAGATCGTATGCGCCGACCAGATACATGTGCTTTGGCACTTTGTATGTATGCTACTTTATGACCTCTTTTTTGCAGTGCAAGAGAGATCGCTTGATCTTCCATAATATACTGACCTCTTGCAGGTAAGCTCTCAAACACATCTTTCCATGCAGTCGCTCGAATGGACATATTTGCACCGTAAAGACTAGACGAATGGGCGGCCATTCTGTTAGATACCGTGGTAAAGAATAGGGTCATCATATTGGTAAACCGACGAAAAGGAAGATCATAATATTCTGTAGCTCCAGATCCTGCCGAGATGTCAGGGTGGGCGGTATAAAACTCACGAATCGTATGAGCCCAGCCGGCCAGCACTCGTGTATCCGCATCGATACGTGCCACAATATCAGACTCAGACGCAGCAATACCTGCGTCCCGTGCATACTCTACACCTTGCTCAGGCTCATGGATTAATCGAATGATAGGATGTTTTTTCATGTAGCGTGTCACGATTTTCACCGTATCATCCGTCGAATTATTGTCGACCACGATAATGCTACAAATTTCGTCTTTTTGGGTGAGGAGTTTGTCGAGACACGTAGCAATCTCATCTTGCTCGTTATAACACGGCACGACGACATCGAGCGTCGGCAGTATTTGGACGACACTCACGAAACTGTAATAGCCGTTCCGACCGCTTCGCCTCGTACAGCTGCGGCCAAATTACCTTCGTCGAGCAGTTTACATACAATAATCGCTTGTTCGTGATCTGCAGCAAGCGCAATTGCCGCTTTGTCCATCACCTTGATATCACTGCGTTCGACTGCTTGCTGCAAAGTGAGTCGACTGTATTTTGTCGCAGTGGGATGAATCTCAGGGTCGTTGTCATATACACCGTCAACTTTAGTAGCCTTTATAATAAGATCGCAGTTCAACTCAAGCGCTAGGCTCACTGCAGCTGTATCTGTCGTGAGGTAGGGGCGGCCAATACCACCCGCTACAATAACCACGCGGTCTTTTTCTAGATGACTCAGTGCACGACGGTGCGTAAACTGATCAAGCACTTGATCTGATTTAATATTAGTAAGTGCACGGCTTGGCACATCCGAGGCATTGAATACATCCGTTAGGGCAATGGCATTCATCATTGTGGCTAGCATGCCGATGTTATCTGCATTGACGCGCTGTACGCCACCTCCCGCCAGCTGAGCACCACGGGCGTAATTACCTCCGCCGATCATGATGACAACTTCGACATCCTGAGCTGTAATTTTTTTTATTTCATTTGCGATCCACGCGGCTCGCTCTGCATCAAATCCACTGTCAAATTTTCCCTGGAGCTGTTCGCCGGAAAGTTTTACCAATACTCGTTTATACATACCGTCATTATAGCAGACATAGCGTGCACAATCCCGCCTATCTCTCCACCTCTATTCGATGCTATAATTACATAACATGGCCAAAAAACCACGACCACAACAAAACCAAGGTGCCGTCCTCAACCGTAGGGCTCGATTTGACTATGAGCTAGGCGACGAGCTCGAAACTGGCATCGTACTGACAGGGGCAGAGGCACGTGCTGCACGCGACAATCACGTCCAGCTCAAAGGTGCGTTTGTGACTATAAGAAATGGTGAACTTTGGCTAAACAACGCAAGTTTTAGCCTGACACTTAACAAAAAAGGTGATCCTTCTGCGCGTACGATTGACACAAGTCCGCGCAAGTTACTAGCGCACCGCGCACAAATTGCCGCCCTAGAAGCAAAGAGACAGCAGGGGAGTACGATTGTGCCGCTACGTATGCTCACAAAGAAAAATCATATAAAAATCGTTATTGCTGTAGGTAAGGGTAAAAAGCACTATGACAAACGCGAAACACTTAAACGACGTGATCAGGATAGAGAAGCGGCACGCGCTATAAAACATCATTCCAATTAAAACGACCCCGTCACGGATCCTTAAAAGATCAACGCGACGGGGCCTGGACGGCAACTAGAGCAGAAGCTTCATGGATGGAGTGTCTTCGCCTGGCGGCCATACAAACAACCAGAGTTTACCGCCTTCACTAACTACCTGTACGGAAGATTCAGCGCGCAACGTGACACCTGCCTGAATTGTGTAGTCATCATCTAGATACGCACGCCCACCGCCTGCCGCTCGGTCGAGACGATCGACTCTCTGTCGCCCCTCCTCAGAGAGTGACACTTTTTTGGACTCATTCTCATGAGTACTCATCGTGCTCCTTTCATGGAACAAGCCCCGCGATTCATAGAGAATAGCGGGGCTTGTTCGTGTTCTTGAACTGACTCTACCTCGTTACGAGCGACTGCCCGAGGAGGGCGAAGTTCTCGTGGGTCGTACGCACCCAGCCTCCGATGTGGTCACCCACCACCTTGACGTCAAGCGTCATGATGACGGTTTGACCTCCGGGCAGGACCACATGAAGGGGCATCTGCCCCTTCTTGTTGAGACGACACGAGGCCACGTTGGTGTAGACGAGCTGAAGATCGATCTGGGCACCGCCGTGCTCCACACGGAGACACTGGGTGTCCACGGCCTCACCGTTCTCGTTGAGGCTGGACTGCCCCAAGGCATGGTTGATAGTCCCGGGGCACTTGGTGAGGCAGTTGTGGAAACCATCCACCGCGCCCTGATCGACGACGGTCATACAAACGTCTGACATGCTCTTCTCCTTCGAGAGAATGGGAGCGTTCGCGAACACGAACCATATCACTATATACTACATAACGCGCATGGTCAATACGTAATATATAGTGCGCACCGTCAATGCTTCACGTAGTTAGTGGCACCGTGTATAATCAGAGTACACAT
>CALGUM010000128.1 GCA_937902295.1 uncultured Candidatus Saccharibacteria bacterium
ATACGAGATCACTGTGTGACTGGAGTTCAGACGTGTGCTCTTCCGATCTATCTAGGACGAGTCCAGATACTTCACTCACGTAGGAATTGTCGAACAGAAATACTAGCACAATATGCAGGAGTGCAATTACACCGGTCAGTATGACTAACGTATCTGTCATGACCTCTCGCAGCAATCCCCTGCGCCATAGGTAGATGACCAGCGCGACTAGTACGACCCCTATGAGCATCTCTTTCCAAGCTTTTGTCGCCACACTAATTGTTGGGATTTGCCATTCTAGTAGCACCATCAGAGGGGTGTGGAAAGCTAGGCCCACCATCACTGTCACAAGTAGCCCAAGTATGAGTCGTTCCAAGTACCTCTGCATATCTCCCATTATACGTAAAAGTGCTACAATATCAGTACAATGCTTGGACGAAATTCCCACTACTATAACCTGTTTCTGTTACTCGTCGATATTTTTGTCTTAATTTTGGCACTTACAATCGCCTACGTCCTGCGCGTACAGTGGGATAATCGTCCGCTTGTCTCGCCTGTACCCGCCTATGACTACTTCCTGTCGCTCATTAGTATTGTGCCGTTTTGGATTATTACGTTCGCCCTACTTGGTCTGTACTCACCCTCTGTATTTAACCGACGCCTCACCGAGTGGAGTCGCATCGCTGCAGGCTCTGTCATTGGTATCTTGCTTATCTTGGGATGGGAGTTTGTGACCGGAGAAGTCGTATTGCCTGCTCGACTTGTGGCACTGTATGCACTTATCATATCCTTCACACTGGTGGTGATTGAGCGTGAATTACTACGCTGGGCTCGCACGACGCTGTTTCGCTATGGCATCGGGACGAGCCGGGTACTACTAATCGGTACCAGCCCCGCTTTGACAGATCTCGCCGTCAACCTAGCCGATACGCGTCGTAGCGGTTACGAAGTGGTAGCAATCGCAGGGCCCAAAAAACTTGTGCCCCCACGCCTGACCCTGTCCCATTATCCTCACGTAGAATCAGCCCTCAAGTTTATCGATTCCGACCGCATCACTACCATCATCCAAACTGACATGTACGAAAACGAAGAACGCAACCAAGCTATCCTGTCCGCGGCGCAAACCCGTCATATTAGCTATAGCTTCATCCCTGGCCAGCCTGAATTTTATACCGGCAAAAACACCGTCGATGTATTCTTGGGTTATCCGATTATCAGTATCAGTCAAACACCTCTGATGGGGTGGGGGGCAATTGCCAAATCAATCTTCGATACAATCCTGTCTTTTGTCCTCGTAGTGGTGCTTTCGCCAGTGTATCTAATTATTATCGTGCTCCAAAAAATCCTCAACCCAGGGCCAGTGTTTTATATTAGTAAACGCCTCAGTCAATTCTCAAAACCTGTCGACTTGATTAAATTCCGTAGCATGGGTGCCCAATATGGCAAAAAAGATGCCGCTATTGAGTTTCGCGACATGGGCCGCGAAGACCTCGCGATCGAATACGAAAAAACTCGTAAAGTCGAAAACGACCCCCGCATCACTAAATTTGGTAATTTTTTGCGCAAGACTTCTCTCGACGAACTACCCCAGCTCTTCAATATTTTGCGAGGCGACCTCAGCCTAGTAGGACCACGTCCGATTCTGCCACAAGAGGCCAAGTTCTCTCGTAGTCGCACTGCCCTGCTTCATAGCGTTAAATCAGGTGTCACAGGACTCTGGCAGGTGTCAGGTCGCAGTAATTTAAGTTTCGAAGAGCGTATCGAACTCGAGATTTTTTATGCGCAAAACTGGTCGTTTTGGCTCGATATCAAGATCCTCTTCAAGACTGTCGGCGTCGTGCTATTTCGCCGAGGAGCTAAGTAAATGAACCCTCGCCCGACTCCCAAGATTGCTATTGTGTGCGACTTTTTAACGGTCATGGGTGGTGCCGAGAACGTAGTGTTAGCGTTGCACGAAGCGTTTCCCGCCGCGCCGGTCTACACCGCACTCTACAATACCGACAAGATGCCGCAATTTCATGCTGTCGACGTCCGCACCTCTGGACTTCAAAAAATCCCGCGGAAACTGCGCAGCTACTACAAGCTTTTTCCGACACTCGCATCGAAAGCTATGGCCAAGCTCGATCTTTCTGAATTCGATATTATTATCACCAGTTCCTACCTGCACGCCAACCACATTACAAAATCACGACCAGATCAGCTTATCATTAGCTACTGCCACACCCCTGCTCGCTACTACTGGAGTCACTACGACCTCTACCGTCAGGACCCAGGCTATGGAAAACTTAATGCGTTAATTCGTCCGCTCATGCCTATCATGATTCCTAAGCAACGTCGACTTGACTATGAGGCTGCTCAGAAAGTAGATCTTTTCATCGCAAATTCCACCGAGACACAGGCGCGTATACAGAAATACTATGACAAACCAAGTGTTGTCCTGCATCCGCCAGTCGACATCAAACGCTTTTCACCGGCTCGCACGCGAAGCGACCATTACGTTACACTAGGACGACAATTGCCAAACAAGCGGTTTGATCTTGCGATTGAGGCGTGCTCAATGCTCGGCGTCCCACTCAAAGTGTTCGGCAATGGACCGCTCCATGACAAGCTTGTCGCAAAAGCCGGGCCGACAATCGAATTCTACACCGACAGATTTGGTGACGCCTCGGATAGCGAAGTAGAAAAGGCACTCAATACAGCTAAAGGTTTTGTATTTCCTTCGGACGAAGATTTCGGTATCGTCGCTGTCGAGGCACTCGCTGCGGGCGCTCCCGTCATTGGCTATTCAGCGGCTGGCACGCGAGACATCGTTCAGGACGGGGTAAGCGGCGTGATGTTCGACACTCAGACTACCGAAGAAGTTGCCCGCGCCATTCAAAAAGCCGACAAGATGACGTTTCTGCCTGGCACCCTAGCGCGAAAAGCCAAGCGGTTCGAGCGACAGATGTTTATCGACAAGATCAAGCGTATTGTCGCACAAGAGCACGACAAACGACTGAGTCAGTAATTATTTCTTCCTATAGGGTGTGTTGATAGCCGTTATCGCGATACTCGTCGATAATACGGATAATCTCATCGGTGTCATCGGTGATGTGATAAATTTGCTCATCACCCTGACTAATAGTCTTATCGCCGTCTAACATGTGTGTACGGATAAACCCATCTAATTCACCCCAGAATTCTTTGCCAACCAAGATAATTGGCGCTGCAGGAATCTTGCGTGTTTGTATCAACGTAGTGATCTCAAACAACTCATCCATCGTGCCAAATCCACCAGGGAAGTATACGTAGCCGGTTGCGCCATAAGCAAGTATTACTTTGCGGGTAAAAAAGTACTTAAACGGCATAGAGTCAGTAGTGTACGTAGTGAGTACTTGTTCGTGTGGAAGCTTGATGTTAAATCCAAGCGTTTCGCCACCTGCCTCGAACGCACCACGGTTACCGGCTTCCATAATTCCGCCACCACCGCCAGTCACTGTTACATAGCCAGCTCGTGACAATGCCGCACTGAGTTCCCGAGCCTTTTTGTAGTGTGTATTATCTTCATTAAAGCGTGCCGAGCCAAATATTGAGACGGTATTTTTGTATTTATCAGCTAGCTCAAACCCTTGGCTAAGCTCTCTATCGACACGAGTGAGTCGATCGATGGTTTCACGGCGAACAGACTCTTCCGTGATATGTTCTTTTGGTATGTCGGATGGTGGTTGTGTTTGTATGTTTATGTGTGTCATATTGTTATATACAATAACATATAAACATAAGTATTACAATACTTTCACAGTATTTTTATGCTATTTTGCGTGTCCAAGTGCTTGGTTGATGCGTGTCGAGGAGTCTTTTTTATTGTCACCCCCCACGCCAAACACCATCTGAATGTCATATTTCTCGCAAACCTCTGCCTCTGGAACTACGCGCGCCGAGTCGCGGTCTCCGCCGTTGGCAAATACGAGTTCATCATCGGGATACTGCGATGCCAGAAAGGCTAGTGTTTCTATGACTGTCATATCTTTGTCGAGCGCTATCACGACTTCGTCTACCATTCGCAGCGCACGTAGTAATCGTGCACGGCTTGTTTCTTGCAGGATTACTTTTCCTTTTTTCTCGACTTGCTGCTGATCGTTATTCACGACCACAATCAACCGATCGCCGAGTTTCGTAGCCGCTTCGATCATATCGAGATGCCCACCATGGAGGGGGTTAAAAAAGCCACTGACAATTACTACTTTCATACACCTCCTTTTAAATCTACTGTAACATTTCTATTGAGCGATCAAGCATCGATCTTAGAATACTCGCACAGGACGGGTAAACATCATTGCATCAACACAACCAGTGCATTGTTTGTTTATGTTGGACATATACCCACCGTTGAAGATAAAGTTTCGGCCATAAGTGCTAAATGCTGTGGCCTGATTGCTACTACTTTGAGTACTTGTCCAGTAGCGACCAGATATCCATCCTCCACCCTGCTTCAGACTTAGCTTATTTAAATCTGGCTGGTGACTAGTACCCAGGTAGAGACTAGGATTGTTTGCGTTCCCATGCTGCGCGTTATTACTATTGTTGTAGTTAATCAGATGAATCATCTCGGTGCGATTTGGCAAATACCAGTCAGTGAAGCCACCGCCCCTGTAAGAAGCCGCCTTTCGAGCAGCGTGGGTTCCCGAACAGCCACTAATTATGTTCTGGGTGTTTTGCCGACCACCGCCTATATTGTTACTAAAAACTCCTGTTATGCTAGTACCCTGGCACCCCCATGGATATCTCGACTCTGAAAAATTGCTCGTATTCTGACCAGTCCTCCACCATCCACTACTATGTGTGGTGGGTCCTGCTGCCACCAAGTAGCAACCCCAAGACTGCGGTGTCGATGCCTTGTACACAATTGTACCGCCATTATTCGGAAGCACCTGCCCACGATTATATTCATCACAGCTTGGTGGCGGTGGTGGTGGCGGTGGTGGCGGTGGCGGTGGTGGTGGCGTTATAGACGCCAAGAACTCGCTACACTCCCCCTCCTGTATACCGTCGGATGTCGAAGAGATATGATAGAAGTTGTCAATTTTCTCGTTTCCTGCCTGCAAGCAATACTCTAGTGCTCTGTTGTTTGCCAATGCATCGTCTCTGTTGGTGTAATAATCATGATAGTTATCACCGCTATTAGGTAAGTCTACGCCCGACATATCGCCACCATCGTGCGGATACTCATTGCCATTTCTCGCTGCATATATCTCGAGTAAATCTGCGCTGTCCGACAAGTCGGACTTGATAGTTGTTACTCTAGCTTGATTCTGATATCCGTTGTATCCCACTACGGTAAGTGTAGCAAGAATACCAATCACAGTTATCACCACCAGTATTTCAATAATCGTAAACCCGTTAGATGCCCTATGTGCGGTACGTATATTCATTGTGGCTCTATAATAGCAATTTCTCAATGCATAAGCAATTTATTTATATGTAATCCACTCTTTGTGTACACCTGCTAAACTAAGTATATGAACATTCTTGTCACCGGGGGCGCCGGTTATATTGGTAGCCATACTGTTATCAAGCTCATCGAGGCACGTCACACACCTATCGTAGTCGATAGTTTTGTAAATAGTAGCGCAGAATCGCTCAATCGAATTCAGCAAATTACCGGCACAAAACCAATTTCATACGAACTTGATATTCGAGATACGGCTGCACTCGAGGAAGTATTTGCACAGCACTCGATCGATGCCGTCATCCATTTCGCAGGCCTCAAGGCAGTAGGAGAAAGTACCGAACAGCCGCTCCTCTATTATCAGAACAATCTCGATTCCACGCTTGCGTTACTAGACGTTA
>CALGUM010000129.1 GCA_937902295.1 uncultured Candidatus Saccharibacteria bacterium
GCCGAGTATCCGGTGAGTATGAGTGCCACGCCTCCTACAATCAACAGGACCACCATTACAGACATAAGTCGGGCTGTCGTACCGCCGAGATATTTTGCCACACGTGCTTTGATGGCACGCTCGCTAGAAAGATTCACACTTAGAACTGCCATGGTATCCATCCCGTCGTCATCATGACAAATCCAATTATTGGCATCAATGGCACAAGTGCCCACAGTAGCAATACAAGTATGCCAAGCAGCGCACGCCCCACGATGGTTACGCAACCCATCAGTAGCACCATAGTGCGTATACCCGCTCCAATAAACCGAGAAATCAATGCTCCTGCAAATGCTTCCATTTTCGCTGTCAACGGACCGTCAACTGACCCAGCACCGTCTTGTCGAAACAACGAGAACATTGTGCGCAGTAACAAGCCAATAGAAAAATAGTCGATCGTGCGATCCAGTCCATCCATTATCATTCGCGCCCGGAGATTCCAGCCTGCGGAATACCACCACTTCAGTAGGCCCACTATAAACATAACCTTATTATAGCGCATTACCCTCATAAAACTACTAGAAAGTCTTACGGTTTTCTCCGCCTATTTTACCCCATCTGCGCTATACTGGAATATATGGTTAGGCCTCATATTGCGACGATTGGAAAAGTTGTACGTCATGTGACACGATTACGTGGCGGTGGTTCAGCATTTCCTGGCCTTGTGATCGAAAAAATAGATCCGAATTTCACACGAGATGTACTATCTGCATTGCCTCACGGCATTGTGATTATCAGTGGTACAAATGGCAAAACAACCACCACCAAAATGGCGGTAGAACTACTGGAAAGTCAAGGTTTTCGCGTCTTTACGAACCGCACTGGCAGTAATTTTGCTCGTGGCGTGACCGCAGCGATACTCGCCGAGATTGACTACAAAGGTAGGCTTGATGCCGATATCGCCGTACTGGAGCTCGACGAAGCTCACGCGGTCAAGTTTGTCGACGTCATAGCACCTCGTTATAGTCTGCTTCTTAATGTCATGCGCGACCAACTCGATCGTTTTGGCGAAATTGACGCCACAGCAAAAATGCTCGAACATATCGCACGCGCCACTACTCATACCGTGGTCCTCAATAGAGAAGACCCGCGCGTCGCACCTATCGCCGATACATTGGCGAGCAATATTCGTGCAGAGTATTTCGGGCTTGCGGCCAACCTCCGAGCCCAGTTCCCCTCTGATGATGACATGCGTAGCACTACCAACAAACCAAGCTCTCTTGGTGCCGACGTTGTCCTAAGGGAGTTCTTAGGCACTCGTGCCACGTTCCATTTCGACAACCGAGATGTCACGGTACCGCTCAAACTACGTGGTATTTACAATATCTATAATGCTGCTGCTGCACTCGCCCTTACTCGTGCCATTGCAGCCGAGCGCTATAACAAAAAGGCGCTCACCGACGCGCTAAGTAGCGTCGAGCCAGCATTCGGTCGCGGGGAAACATTAACCCTCGACGACAACCCCATCGAACTTGTACTCGTAAAAAACCCAAGTGGGTTTCGACTGGCGCTCGAATCATTTCCCGCTGACCAATACGCGACAATGATTGCTATCAACGACAATTACGCAGACGGCCGGGACATGAGCTGGCTCTGGGACGTTGACTTCGACTCACTGCAACCCACAGGCGTAGCGTGCATCAGTGGTACACGTGCTTACGACATGGCACTCCGTATGCAGTATGACGAAATAGAAGTCGCACATATTGACACAGACCTGCACGCAGCACTTACGTATCTGCGCAAACAACATTCTAACAGCCCTAAGCGTATCTACTGCACCTATACTGCCATGCTAAAACTACGCACTATTCTCGGCACAATGACAAAGGTAAATAAAGTATTATGACCAAGCAACCCCTCACACTTACTATCCTGCAACTCTATCCCGACGACATGAATATCTATGGAGACTGGGGCAATGTGCTTACTATCATCAAACGCGCCAAGTGGCATGGCATTCAGGCAGAACTTATCAATTACAACGTAGGTGACTCATTTCCCGCCCACGCAGATATCATCATTGGCGGTGGCGGACAGGATAGTGGCCAGCTAAAAGTTCAGCAAGATTTACAAAAAATCGCCCCTCGGCTCCACGAACTTGCCGACAATGACACTCCAATGCTCATGGTGTGCGGGCTTTACCAGTTGTTTGGGCGATTCTTCAAGACACGAAAAGGCGAGACAATTCCCGGTATTAGCATTTTCAATGCCGAAACACACGCAGGGCCAGAACGGTTGATCGGTAATATCTCTACCGCGAGTGAACAATTTGGTAATATTATCGGCTACGAAAATCACAGTGGGCAAACCTACCTCGATAGTGACATGCAACCCCTCGGCAAAGTTACACGAGGTGCTGGCAACAATGGACAAGACGATACCGAAGGGTGCATCTACCGCAATGTCATCGGCACCTACTTGCACGGCTCACTCCTGCCGAAGAACCCAGCTATTGCGGACGCACTCATAGAAGAGGCGATGAAGAATAAGTACGGGGACTTTACGCCGACCGTGATAGAGGATCGCTTCGCACACAAGGCTCGCGAGATTGCACTCAAGCGACCACGCTAAAGCGAATATCCTGTCGCCCTTTCTCTTAAATATCTCTGGTCAAATAGCCAGAGTTTTGCTATACTGTGAAAGCACATCTCGGGGTGTGGCGCAGTTGGTAGCGCGCGCGGTTTGGGACCGTGAGGCCGAAGGTTCGAGTCCTTTCACCCCGACCACAGAAAAAAGAGTACTCTATGTACTCTTTTTTCTATACAGCCATCTTACTGTTCAGGCCCTGTCGACTACGAAATATTTTGGCGCAGAGATCGTACCTGGTCAAATCCGATCACCCACCCAGTCTGGCGCACGCTCCGATAGAGCGTTGTTTGCATCATATTGCCCTGGGCGTCATAGAGTTCCGGAAATCCACCATACTTAAGCATCATGGCTTCATATTTGTCGATGTGATAATCCGCCTCCTCGAGGTACCACTCCTGAGAAGTTTCACGGTGTAGCGCCAGCAATACCTTGATGTACTCCATTCCCCAGAAACTCCAGATGCTATCGCCACCATAGCTTGCTACCACCATACGTACGGCCGCAAATTGACGATGAGCACGCGTCTCGTGTTGGTACTTGATAGCAAAAGGTCTATCGATCTCCATCCGACGAATGTATTCAACACTTCGAGAGAAATAGCCAATTTCATCTGATTTTTCTGGCGTCAAAAATCCTGTCGCTAGTACAATCAGCCAATCGCTCGAGTAGTACTTATTAACCCTGCCCTCCCTAGATAAATCTTCTAAAAAATACCCCTCATCTTCAAGCCAGAATGTCGAAATGATATGCGTTTTGAGTGTGTCTAGAAATACCTGGTCATGAGCAACAAGATCGAGCTTCATAGCGAGCTCGGTAGTCTTCCAAAATACGACGTTGTCATAAAATGCCGAGTTTCGCTTGGTAATGTCTTTTGCGCCCGACATGCGAACCGCCGTACTCACCAGACCTCGATTTTCGTCGTATACCTTATTGCGGTACCGGTGATAATGGCCAGCCAGAGTAGTCTTGTAGGTGTCCTGCAATACCTGGGCAGCAGGTACGGTGTCGAGTGGCCGTGACACGGCGCCGTACTGCAAGGGTCTACCAGTTTCTTTGTCCAGTAAGGCGGCAAGTGCATATAGCATGCCGTAGAGCGTATCGGACGGATAAGCATAGAAATTAACACAGGTTGCACTACGCGGACCAGTGGGTACGATGGTCGTAGTGAGCTCAGTCTGTTTGTCGAATGTGCCGAGCGCGTACGCCAGGGTTTGCATATACACCATCTGACGGTCGTGCCACTGCTGCTGCGTAGATGGGATGTGTGTATCGAGTGTGGGATAATAAAACACACCGAGATTGCGCACGAACAACGCGCTAAAGTGATCACCTGACGTTAACAATAATTTCTTAGGATTAAAGCGCAGTGCATAAATATCCTCGATTATCTCATCGACCGTCCGACTGCTACTCGCGGGACTCCTGTGCCAACGACTATTGACGATATGAACACCGTTTTTTAGCACCGCGAACCATTTACGGGCTCGAGATTGTCGTACTTTTAGTAAATGATTATTGTCAATCGCGCGCATTGCACCACGCTTCATTTCTGCACGATACGTGAGACGAATAATAGTAAATCGATTAAATGGATTGGTAAAATAGGCCGCGAGTATTACACATGCTATTACACCAAAAAAGATTGCAAAAAGAGTCATACCTCACTAGTCTAACATGTCAGCGTATTGTATACATAGAAGTAAAATACCTCGATTCAAATCTCTAGCTAGTGCACGAAGATGTCTATACTAGCTCTATTCAACACTTAAAGTCCACACAAGTACGACGGCCTAGAAGATATCAGTTCACCCCCCAGCGCTGCCTCATCATATCTTCAATGAGTAGACACGAAGAAAAGTACATAAGACACGAAAAATATACCCAGATACATTGCTTGACTCTGACAATTGCATTTTAATCTCATAGGGTCTACTATTGTGGTAAAGGTTAACGTAGACATGAAAAAAGACGAAATACACTCTAATCAAAATAGCAGTAGCCCCACCGAGCAAGCAGGTCAATTCGACTCAGTACAAACGCCCACTACCATAGCAAACACGCGTCCGCTAACGCAAGCATCCAGAAAAACATCGGCAGGGTGGATAGTCTTTTTTGCAGTGCTAGGAATTTTACAAATACTGGGAGTACTGGCATTAATCAAAATAGCATCATGGTCAACACGTCAGGCGGAAGATGGTGTCATATCTGACGTTCAGTTTGTTTCATCTATACTGTTTCTAGTTCTCACGCTCGCTGCAGGGGCATTAATCATCATCACAACCTTCGTTAACCTTATCGGGTTACTAATCTATATGATAAGACGCAAGCCCCGTGGCAAGGCATTAGTTTTTAGTATCTTATCATTACTCTTTTCAGCAATACTACTGTCGTTTGGAGCCTACCTACGTTATAAGACAACAGTAGACCAACCCACTCAAAGGGAAGAGTCGGTTGAACGTATGAGAAGCGAGGCAATGTTAAGGATAGAAAAAAGTCAGAAGGATAACGCAAACCCCGAGATATCTAAGGAAGAAGCGATTGTCTTACTGCAGACCTGTCAGCTTAAAGGATTTTACTATACAAAAGAAATGTATGAAGAGCATGGCACGAGTCCAGCCACATCTTTAACTGGCATCGTACTTACTAAAGTAGACGGTGAGCCGCATCGCATTAATATTGCCGACAAACTTATCGATGAGCTAGTACCTATTGCACGCGAAGCACAAAAGACATGTGGGAGCCCGCAATTTTGGCGTGATGGCACGTTTGAACAGTATCAAGACGGAAAATGGCAGTTCAGAGGAGAAGATATCGACACTACACCAAACAATGTACCGGGGCAAGTGCAATCACCAGTGACTGATATGTAATATGCATTCATTGCCACTAATGTACTCTATGGCGCTACTTAACCTACACGTGTTGCGTGTATCAATCGAGGAAATTGAAGGTATACACCCGCAGAATGCACACTCGGATGGACAAATACATAGGCAAAAGTAACGTATGATCCGTATAGATTAGACCTTATATTCTCTACATAACCAGCTTTTTCTTTGCTACATGTTGTTTAAAAGTCATTGAATTTGGCCTCTGTCATGTCACATATAGTGTGATTTTATATTGACACACGCTAGATTATTGCTTATGCTGATATTTGTGTTTTTTAGCGAATCATCGATAAATCACACATACAAATCGCGCTACCAAAATATTATTTTGGCGCGAATCATGAAGGAGAAACTTATGAAAATCAGTAACGTAACCGCGGCTTCGGCCGTCGTATTTTCGGTGATGCTTTTGTTCGCCCCAAGCGCACATGCAGCCGAGAAAGAAACAGAGAAACCAAAAGAGCCTACGCAAACTATCGTGACAGTAAATGCTGGCGATACGCTCACAAGCATTGCAGAGGCGCACGAGACAACCTATGTAACACTCTTCAATGCAAACGAAAACATTGCGAGCCCAGACGCGATCGATATTGGCAATGAGATTCGCATCCCTACTGCGGATGAAGAGTTACCAGATCGTTACGCTGAATATGCCGCAAGCGTTGCAGCGGCCGTAGCAGCGGCGACAGTAGCAGCACCGGCACCGGCTGCAGCATCTGACTACACACCGGTGTATTCACAAACGTACACCCCAGGATCACAAGCAGTATATGCGACTGATAGCGCAGGGAACACCTACTTTAAAGGATACTGTACTTGGTACGTAAAAGATCGTCGCCCAGATCTTCCTAATATGCTCGGTAACGGTGGCGAGTGGACTGCCAACGCAGCAGCTCGTGGTTATGCTACCGGCTCAACACCACAAGTTGGTGCGGTTGCAGAAACGAATGGTCATGTAGCCTACGTCGAAGCAGTGAATGGTGACGGCACCATCACCATCTCAGAAATGAACGGTACCGCAGGGTTCGGCAATGTTGGATCTCGTAACGTTCCTGCTGGAAGCTATAACTACATTTACTAGTAGCACGCTCTGGCACACTAATAGCTCGCACTCATATGAGTGCGAGCTATTATATTTAGGGGAATGGCTACTACGACTCTAGCCGCTGCTCAGCATATCCGCGCGGGTCATCTTGCGCCCATAGTACGACAGCCCATCCGTACGCACTGGGAGTATCACGTACAGATTTTTTTGACACAAACTTAGATGCATCAATCTCTTCGGGCTGGAGTTTCAGTACTTCGGATTCATTGTAGGGCGTACGAGCCCGAAAGATAAACTGGTATGTCTGCATAATATCGCTTTTTCGATTTATGACTCTGATAAAATCCAAATCTTCGACTGCACGCACAATGCCACATTCTTCAATAAGTTCACGTACCGCAGCTTCTGGTGGAGTTTGTTCGTCCTCCGCCCAACCACCTGGAAAGCTCCAATACGATTTATAGTTCGCCTTGAGAACAAGGGCTTCGCCCTGTATATTCTCTAATATGACACCCGCGCTCGACGGCCTGGCGACGCGCGACGCCAAGTACTGCTGGACATCGCTTCGCTCATACATACTATTTTGCAAACTCAATCGCGCGAGTTTCGCGAATTACGTTGACTTTAATTGTTCCTGGATATTGCATCGTGCTTTCAATCTTGGTGGCAATATCTCGAGCTAGTTTAATCGCGCTGAGATCATCGACAGACTTAGGACTCACAATCACACGAACTTCGCGTCCTGCAGAAATAGCGTAGGCCTTATCGATTCCCTTGAACCCTTTGGCTACATTTTCGAGCTCACGCATGCGCTCGCCAAAGTTTTCTGCAGAAATGTTACGTGCTCCGGGACGCGCCGCCGAGGCTGCATCCACTACGCGCACGACAAGCGCTTCTGGCGTCGTCGCTTCTACGTCATCGTGATGCGCTTCGATTGCGTGCGCAACTTCTTCTTTCATGCCATATTTTCTTGCAAGCTCCGCACCGATGTGGTGATGCTTACCCTCTACCTTGTGAGTTACTGCCTTGCCTACATCGTGCAGTAATGTTGCAATCTTAACTGTCCGTATATCTGCACCGATTTCATCCGCAATCATACCAGCAATCTGGGCCATCTCTGTACTATGTTTGAGTACGTTTTGCCCATAGCTCGTACGGAACTTAAGCTCTCCAAGTAACCTAAGCATTTCGCGGGGAATACCCACCACTCCGACATCTCGAGCTGCATCTTCGCCAGCTTGTTTGATATCTTTGTCGACTTGCTTGCGCGCTTTTTCGACAACTTCTTCGATGCGACCTGGGTGTATTCGGCCATCTTTCATGAGCATCTCCATCGTCACACGGGCAACTTGGCGACGTACTGGATCAAAGCTCGACAATACCACCATGCCGGGCGTATCGTCGACTAGTACGTCCACACCGGTCTCGCGCTGAATCGCTTGGATATTGCGCCCTTCTTTGCCAATAATACGACCCTTCATCTCATCGTCTGTCAATTTAAGTGCTGTGACTGTTCGCTCTGCTGTCACTTCGCTACTCATTCGTTCCATCGCTGTCAATAAGATGGTCTGTGCGCGCTCCTCGGCGTCTTCTGCAGCGTCTGCTTGCAGCTTGCCTACGAGGTTGACTAGGTCATCTCGAATGTCACGCTCTGTCATCTGCATGAGTTTTTCGGCCGCTTCTTCTTTTTTGAGCTTAGAGATTTTTTCTAGCTTTTCTTGTTGACGCATACGAATATCACGTATTTCGGATTTGAGCTTCTCTATTTCGTCTTCTTGGGCACGAAGTTTTTCGGTGCGCGTGTCGAGATCGTCAAACTTACGATCAAGCGTTACTTCGCGGTCGATAAGTCGATCTTCTGTTTTCTTAATTTCTTTACGTAGCAATATCTCTTCTTTTTTTGCGGCTTCTGCAATGTCCATTGCTTTGTTCTGTGCTTTGAGTACTATGTCGTTGGCTTTTTTCTCAGCACTCGCAACTGTCTGTTCGTTTTTTCTTTTTACTCCAGATTGGCGCACCTTTGAATACGCTACTGTACCCCCGGCACCTGCTAATAAGCCTACCGCAATGGCAAGAATCTCTATCATATATATTTCCTTTCTCCTGCCACCAGTTGTGATGTGCCATATACTCAGGAATGTGTATCACGGTATGCGGGTGTCAACGCAGAAATCAGTTATTCAGTAAATCAAATGCTTGCAAAAATTAGAAAGCTACTTTCTATAATAGCCTGTGGCGATGCCTATGTGCAAGGCACTTATTTGCGAGGCTGTGTGATTCTTGCCTCTCGGCCGTATTCAGGCAACACAATTTGTTCATCTACACCAGCGCGCAGTTGCGTTACCGCCACTTGCTGCCAGTCTTCCCCCATCGCGCCAACAATAGGTATATGCTCACTTGCCGCTATGGTGTTCATAGTTGCAGCTCCTATGCGTAGCCCGGTAAAACTCCCAGGACCGCGAAATACTCCGATACCTTGAATATCTTTAATTGCATAGTCATGGCGAGCAAGAAACTCCACCAGGCGAGATAGCAGTCCACGCGCGAGCTCTCTATCGGCCTGCCACTCATACGGGTGAGTCTGTTCACCTACCAACGTAATTTTACACAGACCAGTAGAAGTGTCGAGCAGTACAATCACAGTAGTGGTTCCATGAGTCGTGTGGCTACTTCACCACTATGTGTCCAACTGATATGCCTAGCAGTCTCCTCATCTTTATCCAGACCGATAGTCAAAGTTAATCGGTCTTCCGGAAGCACTGCATCGACTGCAGCCGCCCATTCGACTACTACAACTGTACTCGGGTCATGTATTGCTTCTGCAAGCTCGTCCGACATTACTCCTGCCTCGCGCAGCCTATAGAAGTCGTAGTGCGCCAGCCGTAGGCCACCACCTCCGCCATACTCTCGATTTATAGTGAACGTTGGGCTCTGAACCGGCTCTTCTACTCCGAGCCCTTGAGCTATACCCTTTACGAGTGTCGTTTTTCCTGCACCCACATCACCGACAAGTTCAATCACATCGCCGCCGCGTATATTTTGGGCGATTTTATTGCCAATCTCCAGCATGTGAGTCAGGGAATCTATCTTCATTACCACTAGTATACAACA
>CALGUM010000130.1 GCA_937902295.1 uncultured Candidatus Saccharibacteria bacterium
TCTTTACTTGCGTCGTTCAAGCTTTCGCTCAGAGTCTCTATCTCATCGATCAGCAACTTGCAGCGACTTGTTGTGACAATTGAGTTCTTTGGTGAGCCCATCTCGTCAAGGCGTTCGCGTGCTTGCTGTCGGTATTGCGCTTTAAGTGCTGGGTTTTGTTCCCCATGTGCTCGTCGCCGAGCTACCTCGACTTGAGTATGGATGATCGAACTCGACTTTGGAGAGAGTTCTCGGGCACGTCGAGCGAGATTCTCTGCTTCTACAAGCGATCCACGACGGTGATGCATTTCGAAGATTGCCCAGTGTTGTAAGATATGAGCTTGTTGAGGAAGCGCCGTAACTGCTGCTCTATAAATTGCTCGTCCAGCATCGACGTCTGATAAATCCTCACTTAATTTGCGACCACGTACAATATCTTGGAGCACTTGGTTATCGGTTGAATAACCGGGATCAAGCCCGTTGATAATGCGGGTAAGCTGAGTGACTTTTTCCTCGTCAGTTGAGCAAGCGCTTCTAAATACGAATTGTGCAACGCGCGAATGGCGAGCTCGATACTGGTAATCTCCGGTGTAAGGATCTCGTAGTGTCATGACTACGTTCTCCAGTGGAGCGAAGAAATCGCGCTCATAGTCCTCGAAACGAATACCGGATATGCGCGATATCGTGCCAGCTCGCACTGGCACGGCAAATTGGTTCATGGTGGCTATGTCGAGGTAAAGGCGCTGCGCTTGTCCTGGAACAATTCGTTGATATTCTTCGAAGACGATTTCTTCGAACCGTTTGCCCTGTGTCGCCTCGTGCAAGGCGACAAGTAGCTGGCGTTCAGCCCGCTGCTGAAAAGCCTGCACTTGTTCGGCTCGCGTCATGTCGGCTAGCAATCCTAACGACTTGTGTCGCTCCAATAGATCAATAAGACGCTCGATCTCGCTGGTAGAAAGGTTTGCGATACGTAATTCAGTTGGAGCGAATGGTTTAAGAGGTGCACAGTAGATATTCCACTCGCTATCACGCTCGGCGCCTACTATG
>CALGUM010000131.1 GCA_937902295.1 uncultured Candidatus Saccharibacteria bacterium
ACCCTTTGGTCACAAATTGTTCCAGACTCCAATGAAAAAAATCACGATTGTCATGTTTAAGATACACCGCGCCGTCTGGCTGCAGAAGTTGCTCATATTTTGCAAGAAATGTAGGGTGCGTCAGGCGGCGCCCTGCTGAACCCGGGCGAGGAAAAGGATCTGGGAATGTGACCCATACAGACGCAACGCTTTGAGCTACAAAAAGATCGTCGAGCTGATCGGCACGTGCTCGCAGGAATCGAATATTACGTAAACCGCGCGCCTCTGCCTCATATGCGCCTTTTTGAAGACGATCCCCCTTTACATCAAGTGCCACAAATGACATGTCAGAGTGGCGAGTGGCGAGTTCAACACTAAACAGTCCATCACCAGCACCAATCTCTACACTATTGACAGGCTGCTGCTGCCATTCTTCATACTCAAAGCACAAAGGTGAGTTGGCAAATTTGGCAAACTTATATTTCTTCCTCTTGCGCGTGATGACGTAGTCGTTTGGGTCAATCATTTTTCAGCTGAGATATTAAGCGGTTCGTCATTAAGCTCGTCGGGGTCAAATCCATCTTTGTCTTGTAAAATTGCTGATTGTTGTCCTGTGTAGATTTGGTTAAATTGATCTAGTGCATCTTCATTCAGTGGACCTGATGCACTAAAACTTTCAAACCGTTCGGTTTTTTGCGCTTTCATGCGTTGCTCTTGGAGACCTGGAAGACTTAGGTCGAGTTGGGCTGCCCCACTTCTGTTATACAAGTACATGCTAAGCAGTACGAGTAGCAGCGCGATCACAATAGCACCCGAGATCATCGCCACGAATGTGACGCGATACGGAAGTTTTTTTGCAGCTGCATCATCGGGGATCGGCTGCTTCACCCTGGCGATCATTCCGACTCCTCCTCTGCCGAACGTTCGATCTCTTGTCGAAGGTCTTTGAACGCATCGTGATAGCGCTGCATAAGCGTACTCAATGTGCCTACATCTTCGTGCACTACTCGGCGAAGCTCTTTGGTTTCTTGCAGTTCCAGGTAATAGGTTTGTGTGCGCGATTGGCAGTTGGCTTTTAGTAGATCGAGCATTGCATCGTCGTATTCCGTATAGTTTTCTCGAAATGTAGCGTGGGCTTCTTCGAATTCAGATGCGATCCGAACCAGTTCACCACCGTCTAGGCGATTCTGTACAATGCGAGAATTCAATCGGTCCATCAGATTCGATGACATGTTATCGTACCCCTCGCCTAGCGTCACACGTAGCAGCCTATCGGTACGATGAATTTCGCCCAGCTTGTACTTTACATCAAGACAGTCCATCGTTACGGACTCGTAGAGCGCAGCGTCGGCTGGTTGCAATTGGCCTTCTTCGCCCGACTGCGCCGAGACAGAATGCGCCAAAAGCACAACTCCAGACAAAAGAAGTGCGGCTATGGAGATAACAAGACTAATACGATGCATACTTACTCTAGTATTACGGAATTACCCTAGTTAGTCAAACTCACAGTATTGCCAGTCGACTGAATCATCCCTTCGGCCTCAAGCTGAGTATAGGCTTGTTCAAACCTTCCATCGCCACTGTCATACAACGCCTGGAGTGCTGCGATTGTCTCGGACTGCTGCGTGAGGGTACGAATAATCTGACCCCGCACCTCGCGCACACTCCCTGCGAGCGGTGATTGCTTGCGATAGTGACGACTTACAGAGTTATTGCGGATTCCATTTTTCTTTAACCACGTGCCGTAATCCATCATCGCCCAATAAAACACTCTTGGGTTTTCGGTATCTAACACCTGTTCAAGTTGCTGCAATAGCATACGATCTGTCACGTCCACCTGATGCTCGAAAAAGTGATGAAATAACACAGTACGAATATTAGTCTCTACGAATAGTACGGGAGTATTGTGGGCATATGCCATGATAGCTCCGGCTGTATTTACTCCAATACCAGATAGCTTCAATAGCTCCTCACGTTCATGTGGGATGACGCCGCCATGACGATCTACGATCTGCTGAGCTGCTTGATGCAGAAACTTAGCACGGCGATTGTATCCGAGTCCACTCCAGATTGTCAGTACTTGCGAGAGAGGTGCAGCTGCAAGTGCTGCAATGGTTGGAAAATCAGCAATAAACTGAGAAAACTTTGGCACTACGCGACTCACCTGAGTCTGCTGCAGCATGAGCTCACTTACCATCACATAATACGCGCTCGTATCACGTCGCCACGGCATGTCACGGTATAACGACTCTTGCTTCGTATACAGTAAGTCCAAAAAAGTATCGCGATTCATCGATCTACTACGCGATACTCTAGCGAGCGCTACTCACTTTTTCGCAGTTTGTTGACGCTCTCGCCCACGCCCTTGCTTGTTTTTGTTGCAGTACCTGCAGCACGCCCAAGGCTTCGTTTAGCCTGTACGCCAAGCTGTGAGGCTTCTTTGCTAATGCGCGAAGTCGACACGCCTGCTCTTTTGCCGAAACGAGCTGCTTCTTCGCTCAACTCATCCGCGCCTTTTTTCACAGTGTGGGCACTTTCATCGATTACTTCTTTTACTTGCTCTTTTTTGACCGATGCTTTTTGCTTGAG
>CALGUM010000132.1 GCA_937902295.1 uncultured Candidatus Saccharibacteria bacterium
AATTACGTCGCTATTATTGTCACAGCGAACAATAGCAAGAGTTGGTCGGAGGTGGTGCGCCTGCACAAGATTGCGCACTTGTTTTGCCTGCCTGACTTTTATAAAATCGACAAGCTCTGTTCCAGAAAGTAACTTCATATCTTCTTATTATATCAAACATCTCCTCTGAAAATAATCCCATTTGGCTTGCATTTACCTCCATTTTGCGGTATCATACGTGAGCAATAGTTTTTGGGCCAGTAGCTCAGCTGCCCTGTCCGAGACGCCTGCCGTCGAGAAATATCATTAAGCACCAGTGCTCTCACATGTTCTCGCGACAAGCAATCGCAAAAAGCCGCGCTTCGCACCTACAATACTACATGGGCCAGTAGCTCAGCTGGTTAGAGCACCTGCCTCTTAAGCAGGGTGTCGAGGGTTCGAGTCCCTCCTGGCCCTCCAAGTAAAAAACATCCTCAGGAATTCGCTACCGAGGGTGTTTTTTATTTGCAGTAATGTCGAGCAGGTGCATCCTGGCGGCACTCACGAACACCAAAAATCATCGAGCTTAGGAAATACGATCATATATTACGCTGCAGTATAGGTGTATACTGATACGTAGTTAACTAACTGGAGAAAAAATATGCCGGAAATTAAAGAGACAGTTACCACGAGTCAAGATGAAGGCGTCACTGAAACAGGTGCGGATGTTCAGCGAGAAACAAGGCGAGTCAACACCGAAGTCGAGCCAGATCACAAGACGACGGCATCGAATATCGTATGGTACATCGTCGGATTTATTGGAGTATTGTTGGCTATTCGCTTCATGTTAAAGCTATTTGGTGCAAACCCTGCAAGCGGTTTTGTAGATTTTATCTACGTAGTGACAGGTGTGCTGACCGCACCTTTTGATAATATCTTTAGTGTTGCAAGTCCCGAAACAGGCGACGTAGTACGCTCGGTCTTCGAGCCTTCTATCCTTGTGGCACTTGTTGTATATGTATTGCTTGGCTGGGGTATCGTAAAGCTCATCAACCTGAACCGTTCGAGCGCTGTCGAGTAAGAACTAAAGACTAATTCTTACGATATGTGCTTTTGGTACTAAACGGCTTCGCTAAGGTGAGGTCGTTTTTTATCATTGTGCTATTACTATTCAACTCACAGTCTGCTACAATTAAGCTTAATAATTATGGGTATACGCGTGGGAGAAACTGGCTTTACTATCGTCGAAGTAATCATCACATTGACACTTGCGGCGCTGTTTTTGGCGTTCTTCGTCCAGATGTTCGAATCTATCGCTGCACAACAATTCTCTACCGCGCGCCAGGCTACTGCAAACGATATCGCCTTTTCTAATCTGAGCAAATTTCCAACCGCCGATTCTATCAGCGATGCAGTAGCTGGCGGATATACGTGCACTATTGGGGGTCAGAAT
>CALGUM010000133.1 GCA_937902295.1 uncultured Candidatus Saccharibacteria bacterium
TGCACCGATCACATCCTCAAAGACAATGGCGTCGATCCAGACGGCATGACAATGCAGCAGATGGACGCGGCAATTATCGAAAAGGGAGTTAAGAGTCCGGATGGTAATACTCTAAGCCCTTCAGTGACGTTTAACATGATGTTTAAAACGTTTGTAGGGCCTACCTCTTCACAGGTTGAGTCGCTCGAGGACGATGATGGAAATTCAATTGAAGCAGATGATGGTGAGCCCATATTAACTACGGCGGAGTATTATCTTAAGTTTGACCCTGAAAGTGTTTCATACCTTCGCCCTGAAACAGCTCAGGGTATCTTCACGAACTTCAAAAACGTCGTCGATAGCTTTTATCCAGATTTGCCATTTGGTCTCGCACAGCAGGGGAAGGCATTTCGTAACGAAATCAGCCCCCGAGATTTTGTGTTTCGCTCCCGCGAGTTTGAACAGATGGAGATCGAATATTTTGTCCATGAGGACAAATGGCAAGAGGCCTTCGATGAATTGCTTGCGAGTACACATGAGTTCCTGGCAAAACTTGGCCTAAAAAAAGAGCACATTCATGAACTTGATGTGCCGGAAGCCGACAGGGCGCATTACAGCGAAAAGACCATCGATATCGAATACGATTTTCCAATTGGAAGAGAAGAGTTGCTCGGTATAGCTTATCGCACAAACTTTGACCTTACAAATATTGAAAATGCCAGTAAAAAATCGATGGAGTACCAGATAAAAGGTACCAATGAAAAATTTATTCCCCACGTCATCGAACCAAGTTTTGGCGTCGAGCGTGCACTCATGGCAGTACTATCTGAGGCATATACCGAAGACGAAGTGAACGGCGAAAAGCGCGTGTATCTAGCACTCCCAGAACACCTGGCACCAGTGCGCTACGCGGTGTCACCACTCCTTAAGAACAAGCCAGAACTTGTCGCAAAAGCTCGAGAAGTCTATGCAATTCTCAAGAAAAAATATCACAACGTCTCATGGGATGATAACGGCAATATCGGTAAGCGCTATCGACGCCAAGATGAAATAGGTACGCCGTACACTGTCGTAATTGACTTCGATACCATCGAAGGCGATGGTATGGTGACTATTCGTGACCGTGATACGACCGAGCAGCGTCGCGTCGACATCACGAGTATTTAGGAGTCTATTGCATATTGCGTTTACGGTTTCTATTTTTACTTAGTGGGCGTACAATCGATCTATGGAATATGAGAGCAAGCGAACTGCACGTCAGGAGTGGGGAGAGACGAGCGAGCGCAAACAAGAACAAGTAAATGCAACACTCGAACAATTGCAACCTGATATAGATGTAATTAACTTAACGCTCGAGCAGTTGTCATGCGAAAATTCAGAAAAAGCAGCTGAATATGCAGCAGAGGCAGCGCAACATCTGGATAGTCGCTGGGAAGAACACATGGGAGATGTTTTTCTTGTCACGGGGACGTGGATGGGGCCGTCGGCAACGTATAGTCCTGGTGAGCAGAGGTTACTATTTGAATACGGACGTCAACAAGCGTTCGATAGTGTGCAGTGCTTTGGGTTTGATGCTTATCAAGATGTGCGCGAGGATGGTGAGAGTATTACACAGATAGGCATGACTTTTTTGGCGCGTGAGCGTGAGATCAGTATACCCCTTTTTCATGGTCGCCTCGCATTTCGACACGTAGCAGACCCGCGCGAGGTTACTCTGCAGTATATGCGTCCTGGTATGGAGGGTACAGTTAGTAGTGATCTCGGTGAAATCAATGAAGCTATTCATCGCGCAGATTTATTGCTTGACCTTTATCTTAACAATGAGAAGTCTGGTTTTTATCGCACGAATGCAAAGCGACAGCATAAGATTGTAAATTCGATTCTCGACTCTATCAACGATGTGATGCCGTCGCCCGAGACGAACGAAGCACTACTGATAGATATTGTTGCATCGAGAATTTACCTACAGCATTACAATGAGGAGCGGATCGCCGCCGCTGCAGTAGAGAACGATGACTTTCAGTTGAGCGGGCGAGTGCATGGAGTAACGACGTATGACACTGTGAAATATGATGGTAAAAAACAATTTCGTGATGCAAATGACTGTGAGACGGCGCAAGACGGACTCGCACTGATTATCGAAGTGCACAACAGTAACGTTGATCTAAGCGAATGCGACCGTACCGTGCTTGTGCCGTTGCGTCACGCAAGGCAAATGAATATGATCTTTGAGTAGAGCGAGAGAATACATTATGAGTCAACATGAACGAAATCAGTTTCAACCAAATATCGCACCCCAAGAAGCTCGACGAAGCTTTCTCATGGAATATGTGCGCAAGATTCACCAAGAGCGCGCGGATGATTTTTCGTGGTCGCCTGAGTCGAGACTGTACGAGCTTGATATCAAGGGTAGAACTGTCGATGATAGTGATGCACGGTTACTGATTTTGCTAGAGGAAACCGAAAACATCCGCGCAGCTTCATTCATTGTGGGACTGGCAGAGGGGCGACTTCGTGATGACTACTACGAATTTGATTACAAATCACCTGAACCTATCAGAAAGATGGCGTGGAATGGGGTTGAGTATGAGCAAGTAAGTCAAGATGATGAAGTAGGGCAGGAAGAAGAGGCAAATGACATTGAGTGCATACTGCGTAATACCGATGTTACCCCTCCGGTTACACAGTTGGCCGATGAGCGCAAATTTTGGCAGATTGCAACCAGCCTGGGTGTCGAGGTGCTTGAAAAGAAACACCCGTTCTTGTCACGACACTTCGAGCAGCCAGATGCCGTCGGTCAACATCAGCGTAAAATAATGGCGTATCGGGCAATCGTGGAGGCAGCATATGGTCATGCGAAGGACTGCAACCCTGAGATGCTACGCGGTGCGCTTGGTGAAGATATCGCACGGTATTGCATGCAGAGGATACCCTACAATTCATAAGATCAGTAGCGCTATGGTATACTAAGAATACATAACTGCAGGAGGTAGATAGCAATGTCACAGCAATCTGAGCCGCGCGATAATAACACACCACCGCGCTCTCCGTCATTGTGGCTCAATCCTTCACCTTGGCTCCGAAAAAGTAAAAAACTCGGCATGCTCGCAATGCATGGTGTCTATGCCACGCGGCGCTTCCTGGATTCTGAGATCTCAACCTCTGGTAGCGGGTTTCGACCCACACTCATTGCTCCAGAAGATCGTCATACGCGGAATTTACGCAAAATTGATAAACTCCGCAATATAGCACGCAAATCTCACGAGGTGCTTGTAAGTGTGAATACCGTGTTTCCCTTAACATTTTTTATCGATACAGTAATCGTGGATCGCACGAAGGTGACGATTATCTACCGTACTTTTTTCTTTACTGCGCGGACAATATCTATTCGCATAGAAGATATACTCAATGTTACATGTAGTGTCGGACCATTTTTCGGTTCGGTTATGATATCGAGCCGTGTGATGAACTCAACGGACCACTTTGAGGTTAATCGGATGTGGCGTCACGACGCAACAGTGCTCAAGCATATTATCCAAGGATATATGATCGCGCTACATAATAAGGTGGACACAGACCAACTGAGTCGCGACGAGCTGATTGAGCATCTGACCGAACTTGGACATGAAAGTGGACACTAGTGTGCGCGTGGGCGATACCGTACAATAAGAGGATGATTAGTTATTATACAGACGGAAGTGCCAGCCCTAACCCTGGACCTGGTGGTTTTGCGGTTATCCGCGACGGGGCGCCACATATTCTTGGTAGCGAAGAGGGTGATACGACAAATATACGCATGGAAGGCAAAGCAATCGTTGCCGCCCTCAAAGATGCAAATGGAGAACCCTGCACTATTCATACAGATAGTGAGTTTTGGATTAATGTTATTACGAAATGGGCTCCTGGCTGGCGTTCGAAGGGATGGAAGAAAAAAGGTGGTGAAATAAAAAACCTTGATATTGTCCAAGAAGTAGATGTACTGTACGAACACTCTACAGCCACACTCGTGTGGGTGCGAGGCCACGACGGTACCGAGCTAAATGAACTAGCGGATGTGTGGGCAAATAAAGCACGTGAAGGAGTGACGCTTCCATAGTTCGGCTTGTCTTGCAGTTTACCTGTTAGTCTTAAGAATAGATATCCTAGGTGAGCGCATGCACCGTCATGTAGAATCTTCTCGTGCATGGCCCGAAGGTAGCTTCTTGAAAGATGCAGGTCGTGTACGCGCAAAGTAGTTTGCGAGGTAGCGGTTTTGTCGCTACAATAGGAGTAATCACATAGCATAAAAAGAAAGTTAGAGTAATGGACCAACAAGCGCGCGAAGCGACCGATATATTTTTGTGGGCAAATAATACAGACGGTATAAAAAAAGAGCTAGATGTAGAACTATTCCTTTTTAACAAAAACTACACGCCGTATAGTACAAACTTTGCCAGTGAGCTCAACGCACAAATTAAACCGCTATTTTTGTATGACATTCTCGGATTCGTCACGATGGGAGCGGGAACTGGGCTGAGTGTACGAGATTTTGAACTGAGTGACGGTGAAGAGAATACACTCCTGCGCACCGACCTAGAAAAGGTGGGCCGAGCCGAGACGCTACTGCACCTGATTGAACACGAACGTCACGATATTGTAGAGTTTAGCGAGGAAGAGCATGAGTTCAAGCGAATCAAGGGTATTGCGGCAAAGTTCACACTAAAAGATGCACCAGAAAAAACATTCTATATTATCAAGATGATCCAGCAGGGTAGTGTCCTTAAAGGTGCGACTTCATGGGAGTTTCGCGATGGTAAGTTCGGTGCGTTTGCTGCTGAGGTCGGGTTTAAGTTGCCGAACGATAATCAGGTGCTTATCGTCGACAAAGACATTTTTGTGTTTAATCAAAGTAAGTTCGAGCGTTTGTTCAACTACGACTATAAGAAACAAGCGATTGCAGATGCACGTGTCACCGAGATAGAAAATCAGTATAAACTAAGTTTTCCCGAAGGGCTCACGTTGCAGGATATGGTGCGCGAGCGCAAAAAAGTCATCACAAAACTACAAAAACTCGAAGTGGGCGGCGTGACTCAGGAGCAGGCGATTGAATATGCAGATGAAATGCAGCTTGATCTTATGACAGATGACGCCGGTGCGATTATTATCATGGACGGGCACGATCTCGATACATTTGTTGGACTTATCAACGAAGACTATATGACGAGCCAGATCACTGGTAAGCGGTATGAAATAAAAAGCAAGAAACTTCTCGACGAGTCAGAAGGCGAGCCGCCGCGCGGCTAACACCGCGCCTTATGGCCCTACTGTGTCGTACGAATAGTTAGTTGGTAGCGTGATAGAGCATACGAGTCTATCGCCACTTGGGTATGAATAGGTATTTTGAGTATTGGCTGGACAATTTTCACCTTCGAATATATGAGACAAAGTTATGGTACCGCTTTGAAATTCAGCGTATGGACCGATGGCGGTAGGCCAGCGATTAAACTGAGCAGTCTTAAATTCCGTTGAACCGGGTGATTTTTCGGTAATCGCAAGCAGCTGTGTGTTAAGAGCGTCGTTGATGCCGTATCGCTGCGTGCTGGCAGTGCCTGTGACGAGGAGGTTGCGGCAGTAGCCCGCACTCGGTGGAGAGATTGAATATCCGGTTGGCAGGTGCGGGGCGAGGTCAGCTGCACTTGGAAAACCTTTGCCAAGACAGTACCCGCCGTCTGCGGGTACGCTTGGATAGGATCGCTTGGTGCTCGCGTGTAGGGTAAACGCATTTTCCCATGCCGTGAGTTCATTAAGTCGATCGGTATTACGGGCACTCACGAGGACGCTATTGTAAGATACGAGGCCAATCGTCGCAATAATACCGATCATCGCAATGACAACAATCAGTTCGACTACTGTAAACCCGACTACTTGCTTAGTGTGACGTAACATACCGCTCCTTCGCCTGTATAGGTTGTGTCGCGCGTAGTACCACTCGGACATGGAGTGTTGTAATACGCTTGATAGACTCGGATATAGGCTGGCGTTTGGTAATCAGCCCAAGGCCCAGAACGTCCTCTGACAAGCTTGTGTTCGTATTCTGGTAGTGTGCCAACTTTGCGCAGTTCTTGCATGACACGGTTTGGTGATGCGTCATTGGTAGGAATGTTATTGTTGCCGCAGCGATTGTTCGGAAAATCGGTTCCGAGACAGTACCTTCCAGTAAGCTGAGATGCGTTACTGGTCGCACTTGTTGAGTTAGGATAGACACCCTGCTGTGCTCGGTATGTTTCGAATCGGCTGACCCACTCCTGTTGTTCGGCATGGCGGGTGTCGTCTTCCCCTTGGCGTAGGGTAATAGACCAGGCGACTGTGACAATAGTAAAAAGTATACCTATCACGGCACTCACTACTAGTATCTCCACTACAGTAAACCCAGACTGTTTTTTCATAATCTAATCATAAGCGATTTAAGATGATGATACAATAGATACAATGAAACAAGCTATTGCACTGGAGATACTCTGCGAAGGGGAGAGCGCGCTGTTGACTGGCCCGGCGGGTACAGGTAAAACCTTTGTATTAAACAAATTTATTCAAATCGCAAAAGCTGAGGGCAAAAAAATATCAGTTACTGCCACCACAGGACTTGCAGCTACTCACTTAGGGGGCGCGACGATTCACGCATGGAGTGGTATTGGCATTGCCGATGAACTGAAGCCTGGCTTTGCTGACCACATGAGCAAGTCGCGTCGGGAAATCATCGAGAAAACAGACATATTGATCATTGATGAGATCAGTATGTTACACGATTTTCGACTCGACATGATAGACGAAGTGTGCCGAGTAGTGCGACGCCGCGATGAGCCGTTTGGCGGAATTCAGATAGTGATGAGTGGTGACTTTTTCCAGCTCCCTCCAGTCAATCGAAACGATACTCGTGTCGGTGGTTTTGTGGTGAGTAGTGAGGTGTGGCGCGAACTTGATCCGACAGTGCTATATCTTGAAGAACAATTTCGGCAAGACGACGAGGCGTTACTGGGTATATTGACCGCGATGCGTGACGATGATATTCGTCGTCATCACGTAGAGACATTACTAGCGCGTACAGAGGTTGCACCCGATGATCCACAGAATATCACCGAATTGCATACTGTTAATATCGATGTCGATAGCATTAATCACACCAAGCTCAAGGCTCTCAATACTGAGGAGTTTAGTTTTCAACAGTTTACGACAGGTGGGCAGAATTATGTCGAGTCGTTACAGCGCTCCGTATTGGCGCCAGCCGAGCTCACGCTACGAAAAGGCGCATTAGTAATGGCCGTCAAAAATTCTCCTCAACGGACCTATGCGAATGGGAGTATCGGCACGGTGGTGGATTTCGAACCAGGCACGGAGTATCCGGTAGTGGAGTTCCGTAGTGGCCGCACTGTCACGATGGTGCCAGAAAGCTGGGAGCTGCGCGACGGCGACAAGAAACGTGCCTCTATCTCACAAATCCCTCTGCGCCTTGCCTGGGCAATTACCGTACATAAGAGCCAGGGAATGACACTTGATGCGGCCCGTATTGATCTACGCAAGGCATTTGTACCTGGCATGGGGTACGTGGCACTCTCGCGTGTTAAGAATATTGAAAATCTCTACCTGTATGGCATCAACCGCACCGCACTGACTATCAGCGAAGACGCACTAGCCATCGACAGTGTACTGCGTGACAAAACCCGCAGCGACAGCGAGCGATTCGCCCATTTAGCAGCGAGAGCAGAGCAACGTGCAAAAGAAGAAGCTGATCCCGCAAAACCAGCTCGCAAGACATCGTCGGGCGGGTGGTCCGATAAAATTGCGAAAATGCGCGAGACGTACCCAAATGCCTATAAGCCATGGGCGCAGCACGATGACGCGACACTCAAGCAAGAGTTTCATGCGGGGAAGACCGTCGCAGAATTATCCAAGGTTCTCGGAAGACACGAGGGGAGTATTAAGATGCGTCTGCAGAAACACTTTGGTGAGGACGTGGTGCAATAACCTCTGGGGTAACACGCGTGATTTATATAAGGTATACTACGTAGTAGATGACAAAAGAAACGAATACATTTTCAAAACATTTCCTTTGGGGTGCGGCAACTTCTGCTCATCAAGTCGAAGGTGGTACTCATAATACGTGGTCGGTATGGGAGCTCGAAAATGCGCGAGCACTTGCAGCACGCGCGTTGTATCAGTATGGGGACCTCACGTCGTGGAGTCATACCAAGAAATTCGCCACAAATCCCGCAAATTACGTATCGGGCCGAGCAGTTGATCATTACAATCGCTACGAAAAAGACTTTGACCTTCTAGCGCAACTGAACATGAACGCGTTTCGTTTTAGTATTGAGTGGTCACGGGTAGAGCCAGAGGAAGGTGCGTGGAGTGTCGAGGCAATCGATCACTACAAGCGCTATATTGCCTCTCTAAAACAACGAGGCATCGAACCGGTGATGACGCTGTTTCATTTTACTCTGCCAACATGGTTCGCAGATAAAGGCGGGTTTGAGAAACGTCGGAATATAAAATATTTCCTGCGCTACGTAGAGAAAGTTATTGATGAACTTGGCGTGCATGTACGCTACGTGATCACGATCAACGAGCCGAATGTCTATGCATCAAAGAGTTACTACGATGGGGGATGGCCGCCGAACGTGCAGAGCAGGTCACGGTTTTTGCATGTACTGTTAAATTTGTCATCTGCACATAAGCAGGCTGCTCAGTTGATTCATCGCTTGAGGCCGCGCACCAAAGTTTCTGTCGCATATCATACGACCTATGTCTATGCGGGTGATGACGCTTGGTTGAGCCGTCTTACTGCATCGATTTTTCAGTATGGTCATGACGATTTTTTCCTGCGACGAGTATATAAACATTGTGATTATATCGGTGTCAATTATTATGTAAGCTATCGAACGTACGGCTATCGGGTGCATAATCCCGATTTAGTGCATAGCGACTTGGGGTGGAACGTAAGTCCAGATCATATCGAACATGCCTTGGTGCGGCTACATGATAAGTATAAACTCCCCATTCTGATTACAGAAAATGGTATCGCCGATGCACATGACCAACACCGACAGGAGTGGATCGAGACAACCATACGAGGTATGCTCGCGGCTCAGAAAGAAGGCGTCAAATTATTAGGTTATTTACACTGGAGTTTAGTGGATAATATTGAGTTAACCGATGGCAGATGGCCAAGATTTGGTCTCGCTCAAGTAAACTATTTGACAATGGAGCGAAAGTTGCGCCCAAGCGCATTGTGGTTTGGCAAGGTTATAAAAAAGTTGCGCAACGTGTAGCCGCAGCAGCTCACCACGTAGTATGATAATGCAAAGGAATGATGTAGAGTATGCGTGAACCATTTGTAAAACCAGATACAAAGATAGCGGTGATCGGCGGAGGAACAGGAAGTTTTACGCTGCTTACTTCGCTTAAGCACCATTCATCACAAATCGCTGCACTAGTTAATATGGCGGACGATGGTGGAAGTACAGGGGTGCTTCGTGACGAACTTGGGGTACTGCCCCCTGGTGATATTCGACAATGCCTTGTGGCACTGAGTGACTCAGACAAAGTGCGTGATTTATTTAACTATCGATTTGACGAAGGGGGACTGAAAGGTCACGCATTCGGTAATCTTTTTCTTACCGCGCTCGAAAAGATGACAGGTGATTTCGGAAGTGGGATTGAACTCGCGAGTGAAATCTTGCGAGTAAAGGGTATTGTAGAACCAATTACCCATACGAATGTAAAGCTCGCCATGCGAGATGGGGCCGGCAACGAAACACACGGCGAGTTTGAAATCGCCCACAAGCAATTTGAGGTCGGGTCTCGGCCAGAGGTATGGCTTGAGCCACATGCGGTGCCAAGCCCTCGTGCACTGCGTGCGATCGAGACGGCAGATATTGTGGTGGTAGCACCTGGTAATCTGTACGGCAGTCTCGCGCCAGCGTTGGTCGTTCCCGGCGTAGGTGAGGCGCTCTCGCGCACTAAGGGCTTTTGCATCTATGTGTGTAACTTAGTAACAAAACCAGGACAAACCGACGGCTACCGCGTGCACGATTTTGCAGATGAAATCGAACGGCTCGCAGGACATACGTTTCTCGATGCGGTCCTGTATAATACGGAGCTACCAAGTCAGGCACTCTTGAAAAAATATGCTACTCAGGGAGAAAAAAGTGTCGGCTATAATGATGCGGTCCTAAAAAACAGACATTATTTGGCGGCGGGCGCAAAACTGCTCTCTGGATCAATTTGGAAAAACACCAACGCATCGGATCCAATTGCCGCCGCACGCACGTTGATTCGTCACGATTCCGATGCGGTGGCCGGTGCAATTATTGAGCTCTATGAGTATCACCGTGCCGACAAGTAGCTACGAAGATACGTTTTATGTCGTCGACTTTGATCGTACGCTCGCAGATAGTGATAAATTGTTGGACGTATTTATCTCAATTGCGAACTACTATACAGATATCTCGTATGAGCAAATTAAGAAAATTGACGCCGATATTAAGATAAAAGGCGACTCATTCGATACGGCTAGGCATGTGCGCGATCAGCTAATAGACCGCGGTATGCTCGCGCAGTGGCACCAGCTAGAGAAGCAATACATTCACGAATCCCGCTCACTCAATATGCTACTCCCCGGGGCAGCACAACTACTTGAGTTTTTTACCACCACGAGTCGACGGTATGGTATTTTGACATACGGTAATCCACTGTGGCAGCACCTGAAACTGTCTGCCAGTGGGTTTAATCATGTCCCGCGTATCGTTACAACTCAAAAGAAAAAAGGTAATTATATAGCAAGTTGGCAACGTGATGACAAAATTTTTTCGCTCCCAGATGAGTTTGGTGGTGGAGAAGCGGCAAAAATTGTGTTGATAGATGACAAGGCGGTGAGTTTTGATGGGATTCCCGGTAGGCCGTCGCGTGGATACCATGTAGTGAACTACGATACTGCACTTCCAGCCCAGCGCGGCGAAGTGCCAGGTAATGTCACGCGTGTCACATCGCTGTACGAAGTGATAGAGAGGCTCTAGAAAAAGACGAAACCCCGCCACACTGGCTGTGTGGCGGGGTTGAGTGAGTCAGGTGAGGTCGATGCCGAGGTGCTCTAGGAAGGCAAGTAGCATCAGGTTTTCTGGAAGGTAAATATCTCGCAGGTCTATGTGAGACCAGTCCTGTCGGGTGCTCACTAGCACCAACTGATCAAGGTCGCTAAGATACACCTCCGGCAAGTAATGATTTTTCTTGCTATGGCCTAGAGGATGCCAGTTCTCAGGGATGAATGTTCCCGAAGACGGGGTGACATTATTTGCCTCGAGGTACTCTTTGATTCTCTCGGCAATTTTTTTCTCCAGTTCGTCACTCGTGTTAGCGAGTAGTTCCGACTTTCTGGCAACCTCCATCTCAGCCTGTACTTGGGTTGTTTCTGCACGCTCTAATTCCTGTCTTGTTGCGCACAGTTTTTCGATGAGTGTTTTGACGCCAGAATTTTCATTGACCCTTGTCTTCGCAAAGCTCATAACTGCCTTTCCGAAACCTCTCTGTCAAACTCCGCTTCTCGGAGCTCGATCTGTAGGGCAGAGAGTTTCCTGTAGAAGTGGTACTACTATAAATACAAAGGTGCAGTTTTGCAAGCATAAGTGGTAAACTGTATATATTGACAAAACATAACCACTATGATAATATAGATAGTATCATGACACAGAAAACAAAAACCACAACAAAAAAAACCCCAGCAAAAACTACTACAAAAAAACTTACACGAACTCAGCTCGAAAAAGAGTTAGCTAAAGATGAGCGTAAGCTCGCTAAAGACAAAGTACTGCTAGCCGAAGCCGAAGAACGTATCGTCAATATGACAATAGGCGAGGATGTACGCAATGCAGTGTTGATCGTTTCGTTGCTTGTGAACTTCATATTCCTTATCGTATGGATTATGCTGCAGGTGACGACGCAGTACGATTACGCTATCTCTGCACTCGTATTTGGTCGCTAGACAAATAAAAAGCGTGGTACTTTTTGTGACAGACCCTCTACAAGTGGTGGAGGGTCTTCTCTGTTAGTAGAGTTATTTATCCACACAACTGTGGATAAATGGCAATAGACTATAAAAAATGTCAAAATTGGGGGTTGCAGTGGGTAGTTGTGGGTAGTATGATGAGTTCAGTGGCAAACGTAACAACTACGAACAAAAACAAACAAGCCCACTAAAACCATACAATCAATCTTTAATCCCAGAAGGACCATACGTGTCAACGGTAGATTACTTCGAGCGAAAGCTGGACGACAAGCATAGACTTACGATACCAGCCGAGTTGCGACAAGAATTTGCCAGCGGCGTAGTCATCACAAGGGGATTCAAAGACTACCTTCACCTTTATCCACAAGATGTGTGGGATCGTGAAGTAGAAGCGGCGCTCAAAGGCAGCATCCTGGATGAACAGGTAGCAGACCTCAACGTTCAATTCCGAAGAGGAAAAACGGCCGATGAACTTGACCAAAAACAGGGTCGAGTTACAGTAGAGCAACATCTGCTCGAATACGCAGGTATAGATCGCGATATCGTGGCAACACGAGCCGGACTGTATTGGCGAATCGAAGCAGCATAGAAGAGTAGCTTGAACCTTAACAAACAGAATTTATCAGAAAAAACTCTCGAGATCCGCCAATCTGGCAACGTGGGGTGATCCTTCCGAAATCACGTAAAATCAATTCGGCGTACCTTACCCAAAAACACACCTCCCAAAAAAACTCCACCTCACACATAAGTCTCTCACACTTGACACCTCATAACTGTTGCACGTCAACAAAGCATGGTGTCATCGACTTTACAAAAACAAACACACCCAACAAACACAAACACTCACGTTGTCAGTTTGGTGATCTCGAGTCTCTATCAGGTATACTGGTAGAGATATGAGTATAAAAGAACACGTTCCACCACAGTCTCGTGACTCGAAAGAGTACGAGCTACATGTTCCTGTGCTTCTTGATGCGACGTTAGATTTATTACATCCTCAGTTAGGCGA